>DRQL01000307.1 GCA_011371465.1 Gammaproteobacteria bacterium
AAAAGAAATCGGTGCTGGTGGCCAGCTGTGACGTCTACCGGCCCGCGGCCATCCAGCAGTTACAGACCCTGGCCGGTGAAGTCGGTGCCGAATTCTTTCCCAGCAGCGGCGACCAGGACCCGGTAGCGATCGCGACGGCGGCGCTGGAGCATGCGCGCAACCATCACCTGGATGTGCTGATCGTTGATACCGCGGGTCGCCTGCATATCGACAGCGAAATGATGGATGAAATCCGTCGTATTCACGCAGCGGTCAACCCGGTAGAGACCCTGTTCGTGGTCGACAGCATGACCGGCCAGGATGCCGCCAACACGGCGCGCGCTTTCCATGAGGCCCTGCCGCTCAGTGGCGTGGTGCTGACCAAGACCGATGGCGACGCGCGTGGCGGTGCGGCACTGTCGATCCGCAGCATCACCGGCAAGCCGATCAAGTTCCTCGGTATCGGCGAAAAGACCGATGCGCTGGAACCCTTTCACCCGGACCGCGTGGCATCCCGCATCCTCGGCATGGGTGATGTGCTCAGCCTGGTCGAAGAAGCCGAACGCAAGGTCGACCGGGTCAAGGCGGAAAAGCTGGCCAAAAAGCTGCACAAGGGCAAGCGCTTCGACCTGGATGATTTCCACGACCAGCTGGAACAGATGATGGGTATGGGCGGGCTGGGCAGCCTGATGGACAAGCTGCCCGGGGTCAGCCAGTTACCGCAAAAAGTGCGTGAACAGGTCAACGACCGTGATATGCACCGCATGCTGGCGATCATCCGCTCCATGACGGCAAAGGAGAAGCGTTTTCCCGATATCATCAAGGGTTCGCGGCGCCGTCGCATCGCGGCAGGTTCCGGGACACAGGTCCAGGACGTGAACCGCCTGTTGAAGCAGTTCACCCAGATGCAGAAAATGATGAAGAAAATGTCCAAGGGCGGCATGAAAAACATGATGCGGGGACTCAAGGGGCGCATGCCACAGGGCTTTCCTTTCTAGTCCTCCTGGCCGGCAGGGACGCGACTACCGTTTGATCCACAGTAAGGAGCAGCATGGAAGAAGCCGGTTTCGAAGGGAAATTGCGCACAGTACTCCAGGAGGTTGCCTTTGAACTGAGCGCAACCGACGGTGAACAGTTCCTGCGACAGTGCGTGGACCACCTGGTGCAGACGTTCGGAACGGCCTATGGTTTTGTCGGCAGGCTGTACCACAACGAGGCGGGCATACCGAGCATTCGCGCGCTGGCGGCGATGGCGCACGGCAACCTCATCGAACCTTTCCAGTACACGCTGCCGGGCACGCCCTGTGAAAACGTGGTGGGTAAAAAAATCTGTGCCTACGGCAGTCATTGCCAGGAACTGTTCCCCAATGACCCCATGCTGGTCGATATGGGGGTGCAGTCCTATATCGGTGCGCCCCTGTTCGATTCGGCCGGGCAACCAACGGGTATCGTGGTTGTTCTGCATACGGAGCCGATCGAGGACCTGGACTATAAAAAAGAAGTATTGAAGATTTATGCCCTGCGCGTGGCGAGGGAAATCGAGCGCCAGGAGAGCGAAAGGGAAGTGCGCCGCAGCGAGGAACGGTATCGTACGCTGGTGGCCAATATCCCCGGCGTGGTCTACCGTTGCCGCTTCGATGCCGAGCGCAGCATGGCGTTTATCAGCGAGGCCATCCAGACCCTTTCCGGTTACCCGCCGGAAGATTTTATCGATAACAGGGTGCGCAGCTACGCCAGCCTGATTCACCCGCAGGATGCCCCCGTTGTAGAGGACAGCGTGCGTGCCGCCATACGGGAAAACCGTTCCTTTGTACTCGAATACCGGCTGGTGGATGCGCAGGGCAGGATTCACTGGGTCTACGAGAAGGGTCAGGCGCACCGTGATCAGCACGGCGACGTGGTGTGGCTGGACGGCGCGCTGTTTGATATCAGCGACAAGAAACAGGTCGAGAACGAGCTGCGCAGTTACCAGGTACACCTGGAACAGATTGTCGAGCAACGCACCGCGGATATGCAGAACGCCATAGCCGAGCTGGAAGCCTTTTCCTACTCGGTATCGCACGACCTGCGCGCACCGTTGCGCGGCATCGATGGTTTCAGCGAAGCGCTGCTGCAGGATTGTGTCGGCCAGCTGGACGAGCAGGGCAGGGATTACCTGGCGAGGATCCGCGCCGCCAGCCAGCGCATGGGTGCGCTCATCGATGATCTGCTCACGCTGTCGCGCATCGGTCGCAAGGAACTGAAAAGGGAAGTGGTGGACCTCTCCGCGCTGGCCAGGACGGTGTTCGAGCGTTTGCAGAAGGATGAGCCGCAGCGTGTCGTGGATATCCGGGTCGAAGACGGCCTGCGCCTGGAGGGGGATGCCAGCCTGATGACCATCGTGCTGGAGAACCTGCTGGGTAATGCCTGGAAGTATTCCGGCCGGAAAACCGATGCCTGCATCGAAATGGGTTCCACCACCGTGGACGACAGGGCGGTTTTCTTCGTGCGTGACAACGGGGACGGTTTCGACATGGAATATGCCGACAAGCTGTTCGGCGTGTTCGAGCGCCTGCACGGGGGAGACTTTGAGGGCACCGGTATCGGGCTGGCAACGGTGAAAAGAATCATCGAACGGCACGGTGGCCGGATCTGGGGAGAGGGTAAACCGCAGCAGGGCGCCTGCTTCTACTTTTCGTTGCCGGGCGGGAATTGACCAGACCGGTCAATCAGCCGGGTTCACGGAAAGCGCACAGGACGCGCCCGGACATGGCCGAACAGGTTTTTGGAAGCCGATTAATTCGTCATCGCGAGTCACGAAGTGACGCAGCAATCTCCAACGGATTGATTCCATTGCATGAGATTGTCACGCTACGCTCGCAATGACGGGGATTCCGGGGTAATCAGCGCTTCCCTATATATTTCATTGGGTTACATCCATCCGGGAGCGCCCCGGTCAAAGCCGCACCCGTCCTCCCGCCGCGGGCCGGGATCCAGGCCCCGGCATTTCCCGGGATACGGGGGTATTTTCCGCTCAAGCGCTTCACTTTTCAGCCAAACCGCGTAAAATGCCCGCTTTTCCGCGGTGCCGGTTGCGGCCCGCTTATCAGGATTCATGCAGAGGTTCTGTCTCGATGGTAACTATTCGACTGGCACGCGGCGGCGCAAAAAAGCGGCCTTTCTATCATGTGGTGGTTACGGATTCCCGTAACCGTCGTGACGGTCGCTACATCGAGCGTCTTGGCTTTTTCAATCCCGGCGCGGTTGGCC
>DRQL01000308.1 GCA_011371465.1 Gammaproteobacteria bacterium
GCGGGTTGTCAACACACCGTCCGCGGACGAAAATATCGATTTCGAATATGACCTGCGTGGAAAAACAGTCATGGCCGGTGCCATCGACCTGCATACTCATATCGGCGGCGGGAAGGTAAATATCGCCCGCACCCTGTTGCCCGAATTATGCCGCAACGAACCCAGCAATCACGATGCCCGACCGCGCTCCGGCTGCAGTCATGCCACCCCCACCAGTCTGCTGGCCGGTTACCGTTATGCAGAAATGGGTTACACGTCGGCTTTCGAACCCGCTGTGCTGCCTGTCAATGCGCGCCAGGCGCACATGGAAATGGCCGATACGCCAATCCTCGATACCGGCGGGTACGCAATGCTCGGTAATGACGATTTCCTTTTGCGTCTGTTATCCGGTGGCTGTGACCAGGAGCTCATCAATGACTACGTGGCCTGGACCCTGCATGCCACCCAGTGCATCGCCATCAAGGTAGTCAACCCGGGCGGCATCAACGCCTTCAAATTCAACCAGCGAAAACTGGATCTCGACGAAGCTGCACCCTGCTACAATCTTACCCCGCGCGATATCGTCAGTAGCCTGGCACGTGCCCTGTATGAACTGGGTGTACCACACCCGTTACACGTACACGCCAGCAACCTGGGGGTGCCGGGCAACTTCAGAACCACACTGGATACCATGCAGGCTGCCGATGGCCTGCCCCTGCACCTGACGCACATCCAGTTCCACAGTTACGGTACCGAAGGCGATTACCGGTTCTCGTCCGCGGCGGCTGAAATTGCCGCGGCTATTAATGCCAACCGCAATATCAGTGCCGATGTCGGCCAGGTGATGTTTGGCCAGACCGTCACCGTGTCCGCCGATACCATGCGCCAGCACGCCAATCACAAGCACGCTCATCCCAAAAAGTGGGTATGTACCGACATCGAATGCGAGGCCGGCTGCGGCGTAGTGCCGTTTCGTTACCGCAACCAGAACTTCGTCAATGCCATGCAGTGGGCCATCGGCCTGGAGATTTTCCTGATGGTAGACGATCCGTGGCGCGTGTTCCTGACCACCGACCACCCGAATGGCGCACCGTTCACCAGCTACCCTCACCTCATACGCCTGCTGATGGATCGCAGCTTCCGTGAAGAAAAGCTGCTGCAGATCCATCCAGAGGCCGCTGCCTATTCACGCCTGTCCGGACTGACGCGCGAGTACACCCTGTACGAGATCGCCATCATGACCCGTGCGGGTCCGGCACGAACCCTCGGGTTGACCGACCGCGGTCACCTGGGAGCCGGTGCCTGCGCCGATATTACCGTATACACAGTCGACGCAAATTACGAACGCATGTTTGCGCATCCCGCCTACGTATTCAAGGGCGGCGAACTGGTGGTGCGCGACGGTGAGATCTGCAACGTAGTATGCGGCGGCACTTATGTTGTACGCCCTGAATTCGATACCGGTATCGAGAAACTGCTCGGCGATTATTTTGACCGCTACCACAGCGTACGGCTGGAAAACTTCAAAATCAGCGACGATGAAATGGCACAGAACATCGGCAGTCAGGTCATGGTAACCGACTGCGTTGCACGGGGTGCGGCTTGATTGTCAACGGTACTACCATCGACAATACGTTTGCCGAAGCTTTTGGCATGAAAGCTACACGCGTGGTGATTACCGCACTGAATCATCGCTGGGCAAGACACGCAGCACAAGCCATGACCGGCTTTGCCACCTCTGTCATCGGTTGCGGTGTCGAGGCCGGCATCGAAAATGAACTGCCGGCCGGGGAGACACCCGACGGCCGCCCGGGCGTCTCCGTGCTGATGTTCGGGATGTCCGGCAAGGCGCTGGGCAAGCAGCTGGAGAAGCGGGTCAGTCAGTGTGTGCTGACCTCGCCGACCAGCGCCGTTTTTGCCGGCATGTGCGGCGAAAAATGCATTAATCTGGGCCGGAACGTACGTTTCTTCGGCGATGGTTACCAGATTTCGAAACTGATCGACGGGCACCGCTGCTGGCGGATACCGGTCATGGACGGCGAGTTTATCGCAGAGGAGAGCACCGCATATTGCAGCGCTGTGGGTGGCGGAAACTTCCTGGTGCTGGCCGAATCAACGCAACAGGCATTGATCGCCTGTGAAGCGGCGATTGACGCCATGCAGGACATCCCCAACGTCATCATGCCCTTCCCCGGCGGCGTGGTGCGTTCCGGGTCCAAGGTCGGCTCCATATACAAGGCACTGCCGGCGTCCACCAATCAGGCATTCTGTCCGACCCTGAAGGGCATGACGCGGAGCCACGTGCCGGATGATGTCGAATCTGTCCTGGAAATCGTCATCAATGGTCTGACTGACGACGATATTCGTCGCGCCATACGCACGGGTGTCGACGCTGTCTGCGCACTGGGTGCCGGCCAGGGCATAAAACGTGTATCTGCCGGCAACTATGGCGGAAAACTCGGTCAGTTTCATTTCCATTTACGGGAGATCATGGCATGAGTGCCCTGACCCTGACCCTGCGGGAACAACCGGGATGCAGCCTTGATATGTCGCTGCTGTCTCCGCACCGGCTGGCGGGACTGGAAAAAGCGGCTGTCGGGGCTCTGCCACTGAGTGGCGGCAACCGCCGCCAGCGACTTTCCGATCTGTTCGACATCAGCGGAGAGGATGCACAGGAACTGGTAATCGTTAACAGCAGCAAACGCCTGCTCGGCATCGGCACGGGCATGACATCCGGCACTATCCGCATCGAAGGCGACGCTGGCGATCATCTTGGGGAGAATATGCATGGAGGCTTTATCGAAGTTACCGGTAACGCCGGTCACTGGACCGGCAGCGGTATGCGCGAGGGGATGATCCTGATCGCAGGCGACTGCGGTGACTTCGCCGGCGGCGCCCTGCCCGGCAACCGTCACGGTATGCGCGGCGGCACCCTGCTGGTGCGCGGCAACAGCGGAGACCGTACCGGCGATCACCTGCGCCGCGGATGTATTCTGGTCGAAGGCAACAGCGGGGCTTTCTGCGGTTCGCGCATGGTAGCCGGCACTATCGCGGTACTGGGCCAGGTTGGGCCACGGGCTGGTTTCGCCATGCAACGTGGCACCCTGCTGCTGTCTGAAACGCCCGAACAATTACCGCCCACGCTTAATGACTGCGGCGAACACGAGCTTGGCTTTCTGTCGCTTTTAATGGACTCCTTCGCAGCGCTGAGCACCCGTTTCGCTGATAGCGGCAACAGTAAAAACCGGGTACGGCGCTACGTTGGCGACCTTGCTGTCAATGGCAAGGGCGAACTGCTGGTGTGGGTCTGATCGACTATGTCCCGCCCGCGCAAGCACCGTAAAACACGCTCAACCCCGCGCGGGCGCAGCGTCGACCCCGAAGCCCTCGCGCAGGTGCAGGCCTTGCTGGGTGACACACCCCGGCGCCGCGACCTGCTCATCGAGTACCTGCACAAAATACAGGATAATTTCGGACACCTGTCCGCTGCTCACCTGGTGGCGCTGGCGCGGGAAACCGGGCTGTCGCACACCGAGGTGTATGAAGTCGCCAGCTTCTACCATCACTTCGACGTGGTCCGGGAAACGGATACGGCGCCACCATCGTTGACAGTTCGGGTATGCGATTCGCTGAGCTGTGAAATGTTCGGCGCGAATGAACTGGTGAAACAGCTGAAAGAAATACTCGGTAACGATGTGCGTGTCCAGCCCGTATCCTGCGTGGGGCGCTGCCATGGCGCTCCAGTAGCAGTGGTCGGAACGCACACCATCGAAAACGCTGACGTCAACCGCGTAAATTCATGCGTAGCATCCAACTCGGTTGTTGCCGTAAGCGAACCGTATGTCAGGTTGGAGACCTATCGGAACGAAGGTGGCTATGCGCTGTACGAATCATTGATCGGCGGAGCGATCAGTGCAGAGACCATCATTGGCGCGCTGGAAAACTCCGGCCTGCGCGGTCTTGGGGGAGCTGGTTTCCCGGTTGGCCGCAAGTGGAACATTGTGCGCAGCATGAATGCACCGCGTGTCATGGCGGTCAATATCGACGAGGGCGAACCCGGCACCTTCAAGGACCGTTTTTACCTGGAACGCGATCCGCACCGCTTCCTGGAGGGCATCCTGATTGCTGCCCGCATAACCGATGTCAGCGACATCTATATCTACCTGCGCGACGAATATGCCGCCTGCCGCCGGATACTGCAACGCGAGCTGGATGCACTGCAGCAGGAAAGTGCTCTGCCCCACCCGCCCATTCATCTGCGCCGTGGCGCCGGCGCCTATATTTGCGGCGAAGAGTCCGCCATGATCGAATCCATCGAGGGGAAACGCGGCATGCCGCGCCTGCGCCCACCCTTCGTCGCAGAGGTCGGCCTTTTCGGACGCCCCACGCTGGAACACAATATGGAAACCCTTTACTGGGTACGTGACATTGTGGAAAACGGTCCAAAATGGTTCACCTCGTTCGGGCTTCATGGCCGCAAGGGGCTACGCAGCTTCTCGGTAAGTGGTCGTATCAGGAAACCCGGCGTACACCTGGCACCGGCCGGCATCACCGTGTGTGAACTGATTGATGAATACTGCGGCGGTATGCTCGATGGCCATAGTTTCCACGCCTATTTTCCCGGTGGCGCCTCGGGCGGTATCCTGCCGGCATCCATGGGTAACATCCCGCTGGATTTCGACACGCTGAACAGCTACGGCTGCTTTATCGGTTCCGCTGCCATCATAGTGCTGTCTGACAAGGATGATGTGAAACGTGCGGCGCTCAACGCCATGCGTTTCTTCGCCCGTGAATCCTGCGGTCAGTGCACACCCTGCCGGGTGGGAACCGCCAAGGCTGTGCAGCTCATGAGTAAGCGCCACTGGGACCAGCCGCTGATGCAGGAGCTGGCCCGCACCATGATGGATGCCTCCATTTGCGGTCTCGGACAGGCCGCGCCCAACCCCATGCTCTGTGTCATGAAATACTTTCCCGAGGAATTATAGAATGACGACGAACACGGATGCGATGCCGCACACAGTCCGGTTCAAACTTAACGGTACAGACCTGGAGGCGCGCAGGGATGAAACCATCCTGCAGACCGCGCAGCGTCACGGTGTGGAAATCCCCCATCTGTGTTATAAAGACGGCCTGCGCGCCGGCGGTAACTGCCGCGCCTGCATGGTCGAGATCGAGGGCGAGCGCGTACTGGCGGCATCCTGCTGCCGCTATCCCACCGAGGGAATGCAGGTCCGCTCCGATAGCCCGCGCGCCCGACAATCACAGCGCATGGTACTGGAGTTGTTACAATCCGACATGCCGGAAACGCGCTACACGCGGCATAACGAACTGGATACCTGGTCGCAGAAGCTGGGGCTGGGCAAACCGCGCTTCGCTACCCGCAAGGCAGTCACAGCGGACCTGTCGCACCCGGCCATGGCGGTCAACCTGGATGCCTGCATCCAGTGCAGCCGCTGCCTGCGCGCCTGCCGCGAGGAACAGGTCAACGATGTCATCGGTTTTGCCGGGCGCGGCGAAGCCAGTCGCATTGTATTCGATATCGACGACCCCATGGGCAAGAGCACCTGTGTAGCCTGTGGCGAATGTGTGCAGGCCTGCCCGACCGGCGCCCTGATGCCGGCCAACGGCACCGGCCTGGACGTACCGGACCGCAAGGTCGATTCCGTTTGCCCCTATTGCGGTGTAGGTTGTCTGCTTACCTTTAACATCAAGGATAATCGCATACTTTATGTCGAGGGACGTAACGGTCCCGCCAACCGCAACCGCCTGTGCGTCAAAGGTCGTTTCGGTTTTGACTATGTACATCATCGCCAGCGCCTGACCAGGCCGCTGATCCGCCGTGACGATGCTCCCAGGACGATATCACCGGATGTCGATCCAGCTGACTATTCCGGTATTTTCCGTGAAGCGAGCTGGGAAGAAGCGCTGGAAAAGGCCGCTGGCGGTCTGGGCGATATCCGCGACCGGCTGGGCGGCAAAGCGCTGGCCGGTTTCGGTTCCGCCAAGGGTTCCAATGAAGAGGCCTACCTGTTCCAGAAGCTGGTGCGCACCGGTTTTGGCAGTAACAACGTTGATCACTGTACACGCCTGTGCCATGCATCCTCGGTAGTCGCGCTGCTGGAAATGATCGGTTCCGGCGCAGTCTCCAACCCGGTACAGGATGTCGCAGAAGCGGACGTCATTATCGTTATCGGCGCCAACCCGACCGAGAACCACCCGGTCGCGGCAACCTTTATGAAAAACGCTGCAAAAAACGGCAAAACGTTGATTGTCATGGACCCGCGCCGTAACAACCTGGCACGCCATGCCCGCTATGTCCTGCAATTCCAGCCGGATACCGATGTCGCCATGCTGAACGGCATTATGCATTCGATAATCGATCAGGGCCTGGTAGATGCGGACTTTATCACCCGTCGTACGGAAGGTTTTGAAGCGCTCAAGGCGCATCTGGAACGCTTCAGCCCTGAATCGGTAGCACCGGTATGCGGCATTCCGGCCGATGTGCTGAAAACAGTCGCGCGTGTTTACGCCGGCGCGGAATCGTCCATTATCCTGTGGGGTATGGGTGTCTCGCAGCACTCGCATGGCACCGATAATGCGCGGGCGTTGATTTCACTGGCACTGATCAGCGGCCAGATCGGCCGTCCCGGTACCGGACTGCACCCCCTGCGCGGCCAGAATAATGTGCAGGGAGCCTCCGATGTCGGTCTCATACCCATGATGTATCCAGACTACCAGCGCGTCGATAATGCGCAAGCCCGCAAACGTTTCAGTGAATTATGGGATACTGAACTGGATCCGGAGCCGGGACTCACGGTTGTCGAGATTATGCATGCCATACTGGATAACAAAATCCATGGCATGTATATCATGGGCGAAAATCCA
>DRQL01000309.1 GCA_011371465.1 Gammaproteobacteria bacterium
AAGGGATTCAGCGCCAGATACAATTTGAACAGGCTGGTTTACTTTGAATTGTTTGATGATATGCGCGAGGCGATTTCGAGAGAAAAACAGATAAAGGCAGGTTCAGGAAAAGCAAAGATCAAGCTCATCGAGCATGATAATTCTGAGTGGAGAGATCTTTACACGGAGGTCTGTGTCTGATGGAGATTGCCGCGTCGCTGCGCTCCTCGCAATGACGGGATGTGGCCGGAACCGGTAATTCCTGAACCAAGTCGCTGTATTTCCAGCGGAACGGGGATAACGGTGTCAGGGACCGATGAACAGAGTGCTGGTACAGGACACATGGAGCGGAGAACGGAAGCAGAGCACTTCCATTCATAGCCCCGCGAGCGTTTCGGGGTAGTCGGGGCTGGTGGGCGTTGCGCAGGTGTTCAGGGTCAGGCGCTCTACCCGCAGTTTCGCGCCTTCTGCGTAGAACCCGATGCGACCCCGTGAGAACTGATCGTCGGCAAGGGTCAGAACCACGTAGTCGTTCAGGGACAGCTCGAGGTACCGCCCATGAGCGAGCAGGCTGAACCGATGGGGTTCCTGCGTAGGCAGGAAGTTCGATGTTTGCAGCTGCTGATAATGGAATGCCCCCTCGTGACCACCCTCAGGGTTGTGTCCCCAGGCACGGAGCTGGGCAATCCCCTTGTAGAGATCAAGGCTCAGGAAGTAGCCGTCTCCCTGTTCATTGACCCGGAGCACCAGTCCGCACTTGCCCTTGCCTTCGATGTACATGTCCCCGGAGAGCAGGAAGTCATCATATTCACCCTGCAGGAGGAAGATCTCCATGCCGCCCTCGCATGCCATGTGACACAGGCCGGGCGTCGCCTCGGCTGACGCACTGGGGTTGCCGAGTACGGCCTGAAGCGGGATCAGCTGCTGCGGGTCCCGCGTCGATGCCATAAGCGCTCCAAACCCGGCGAAGCGCTTGAGACGGAGTCGCCCTTCGTCGTCGGCAACGAGTTCCTTCGGGGGCGCCATCAGGTGCATCCCGTCCATCTTCAGACCCTTGTAGAAGAAGTTCCAGACCAGGTAACGACCATCGGTCTGACAGATCCTGGCCGCATAGTTGCCCTGGGGAAGCAGCACGTTGTCGGCAAAGTTGCGATACGGCCCCTCGACCTGGTCCGCATACCAGTAGTGTACCTTGATGTCCTCCCGGATCGAGCTGACCAGGTAGAAGCGATTGCGCAGTCGGATCAGGTTGGGCACCTCCAGGTCGTCGTAGCGCATGGGATGGAATGCCGTGGGGCGGAGTTCGAAGTGATCGGGCGATGTTTCCTTTAGCACAGCGACGCAACCTCGCCGGATGATCGGCCCGTGTGGAACCCGTGCCGAAACCAGCAGGTAGCCTTCGCCTTCGTGTTCGACAAAATACGGGTCGCGAAAGCTCACCCATTTGCGGCCTTCGTCAAGTGTCGATTCGTAGTGCGGGCTCCGGGCTTCGAGCGGAAATGGCGCTTCGTTCACCTTGCGCCAATGGTAAAGATCGTCGCTGACTGCGAGGCCCAGACGCTGTACCCGCCCGCCCTCCTGCAAGGAGAGTCCCGTGTAGAACATGCGCCAGGAGCCGGAGTGATGGGGACTCCTGGAGACATGCATGGTCCACAGCATGTCGTCATCCCAGGCAGGCGGGTCGCTGACAAACAGGGCGTTCTTGACGCGCCGCCAGTGCAGGCCGTCCCTGCTCACCGCGTGCGCGATGTAGTCGTGATTGGGTACGGTCAGGTGAAAGAGGTGGTACTCCCCGTTGTGCATGACCACATCGACGTCGCCGATCTCCGATTTTATAAAACCGTAACCTGAGTACACCTGGAGAGTTCCTTGTTGAACTGCACTTGAATCCAGCCCGGGATTTGCACTGGAAATTGACCCGCCCGGATTTGTCCGGATTATGGACTACAGAGTCGCTTCGTTTCCAGTCCTTTTCCTCTTTATGGTTGTGCGTAGAAGGTTTGTGAATATGCAGGTGAAATATCGGGGAAGGTTAACGGAGGTCCCCCGATCCTGGCATGAAGTTCGCCGTATCTTGCAGGTCGGATTAGCGCTAGCGTAATCCGACACAGCCGTAACGTCGGGTTACGGCGCTTTGCGCCTAACCCGACCTGCGCGGTATTCACGGAAACCGTTGGTTGAATCCGGCCATCTGGAAGGGCCTTCCCGCTCAGGCCGCAAAATCTCTCAAACGGACCGGTTGCCGTTGTGCGCCCCAGTTGCCCGGCTGTGCTTCGAATACCCCGGCGCAGGGTGTTCCGCAGGCGGCGCATTTCCCGTCCGCGGTCAGGTTCCAGTCGCTCAGTACATACCAGTCGCGGCCGATCAGCAGTTCCCCGCACTGGTGGCACCAGGTGCTGTCGCCGTCCTTGTTGTGGACGTTGCCGGTGTAGGCGTAGCGCACGCCGTTGTTCATGGCGATTTCGCGTGCGCGGACGAGCGTTTCTTTGGGCGTGGGTGGCACATCCTGCATTTTCCAGTCGGGGTGAAAGGCCGAGAAGTGCATGGGGACGTCCGGTCCCAGTTTTTCCACGACCCACCGGGTCATTTCATCCAGTTCCCTGTCTGAATCGTTTTTTCCGGGGATCAGCAGGGTGGTGGTTTCCAGCCAGACGTCGGTTTCGTGTTTGATGTATTCCAGGGTTTCCAGCACCGGCGCCAGGTGTGAGCCGGTGATCTTGTGGTAGAACGCTTCGCTGAACGCCTTGAGGTCGACGTTGGCGGCATCCATGTAGCGGTAGAATTCCGCGCGCGGTTCCGGGCACACGTACCCGGCTGTGACAGCGACCGACTTGATGCCTCTCTCCCGGCAGGCCTTCGCTACATCGATGGCGTATTCGTGGAATATCACAGGATCGTTGTAGGTATAGGCCACGCTGCGGCAGTCGAGCTGCTGTGCTGCGCGCGCGATGAGTTCCGGCGAGGCGGCGTCGGTCAGGGTATGGATTTCCCGCGATTTGCTGATGTCCCAGTTCTGGCAGAACTTGCAGGCCAGGTTGCAGCCTGCAGTGCCGAACGACAGGACCGGCGTGCCGGGCAGGAAGTGGTTCAGCGGTTTTTTCTCGATGGGGTCGATGCAGTAGCCGCTGGAACGCCCGTAGGTGGTGAGTACGATCTCGTCATCCAGGTTTTCCCGCACAAAGCACAGGCCGCGTTGGCCGGCGTGCAGTTTACAGAAGCGTGGGCAGAGGTCGCACTGCACGCGACCGTCGTCGAGTTTATGCCAGTATCGGGTGCTGACGGTAAACGGGTCCGGCTTGCTCATGACAAAATACCTGCTGGCTTGCTGCACCTTTACGGCTATAGTATAGACCAGTAAATTTCGCTTACCCTGACGCGTATCAAATACAGGCGACATCAAATCTGTAATGCTGCGCACTCGAACCCTGGCGAGTTGTCAGGCAGGGTCTCCCCAGCATCGTGCGCAACAAAAGAGTGCAGGCATGACCGATAAAGACATGACATCCAGGCCGGATTTTGCCCGGCATGGCCGGGGTACCGGACCCTTGCGTACGCGGCGGCCAATCTATGTCGATTACCTGCCTCCCTGCAACAATGCCTGCCCAGCCGGCGAGAATATTCAGGCCTGGCTGGCGCTGGCCCAGGCCGGCGAGTATCAGGCGGCCTGGCAGCGCCTGATCGAGGATAACCCGCTGCCGGCGGTGCACGGCCGGGTCTGTTATCACCCCTGTGAAAGCGCCTGCAACCGCAACGCGACCGACAGCACGGTGAGTATCCACGCGCTGGAACGCTACCTGGGCGACCTGGCGCTGGAGCAGGGCTGGCAGCCGCGCTACCGGGACCGGTCGGGCGGTGGCCGGGTGCTGGTGGTCGGGGCCGGGCCCAGCGGCCTTTCCGCGGCCTATCACCTGACGCGCCTCGGGCACGAGGTGGAGATCCGCGATGCGGGTCCCGTGGCCGGTGGCATGATGCATTTCGGCATCCCGGCCTACCGCATGCCCCGCAAGGAGCTGAACGCGGAAATCCGGCGCATCGAGAAGATGGGGGTAAAGATTACCCTCAATCACCGGGTGGAGCATGTGCTCGAAGAAAAGCAGGCGGGTCAGTTCGATGCCGTGTTCATCGCCATCGGCGCGCACATCAGCAAAAAGATCGATATCCCGGCGCGGGAAGCCGGCAAGATCCTCGACGCAGTCAGTTTTCTGCGCCAGGCCGAGAGCGGGGACCCGCCGAAACTCGGGCGGCGGGTGGCCGTCTATGGCGGCGGCAACACGGCCATGGATGCCGCCCGCACCGCCAAACGCCTGGGCGTCGACGAGGCCATGATTATCTACCGGCGCGACCGCGCCAGTATGCCGGCGCACGATTTCGAAGCCGATGAGGCGCTGGAGGAGGGGGTCAAGATCAAGTGGCTGCGCACCATCAAGGAGATCGACCAGACCCGTTTCCAGGTCGAGGTCATGGAGCTGGACGAAAACGGCCGGCCGCAGCCTACCGGCGAGATCGAGGAACTGGAGGCGGATGCGCTGATACTGGCGGTTGGCCAGGAGGCCGATACCGGGTTTCTCCGCGGCATTCCCGGTCTTGAATTCAATACCGACGGCACGGTGATTGTCGGTGAAGACATGATGACGGGCGCGCCCGGTATATTCGCGGGTGGTGACATGGTACCCAGCGAACGCTCGGTCACCATTGCCACCGGACACGGCAAGAAGGCCGCCCGGTATATCGACGGTTACCTGCGCAATGAACCCTACCAGCCGCAGGAGAAACACCCGGTGGTGGGCCACGAGCGCCTGCACCTCTGGTACCGCACCGATGCGCCGCAGCAGGATCAGCCCGAACTGCCACTGGCCGAGCGCCTGCAGGGTTTCGACGAGATCTTCAAAGGGCTGTCGGACGCAGAGGCGCGCTTCGAGGCGCAACGCTGCCTGTCCTGCGGCAACTGTTTTGAGTGCGACGGCTGCTATGGTGCCTGCCCGGAAGGCGCGGTGATCAAGCTCGGCCCCGGCAGGCGCTACCGCTTCGATTACGACCGCTGTACCGGTTGCGCGGTCTGCTACGAGCAGTGTCCCTGCCATGCCATCGAGATGATCCCGGAACAGCAGGCGCTGAAGAAGAAGGTATCGCCGGTGGATGAATGTGCCGACGAGGATCTGCATATCGCGCAGGCGGAATTCAGCGGGGTGCAGCCGTCATGAGCAGGCAGGGCATGGTTACCATCGACGGCAACGAAGCGGTAGCGCACGTCGCCTACTACGTCAGCGAAGTCTGTTCCATTTATCCCATTACTCCGGCCTCGCCGATGGCGGAGCACGCCGACGTCTGGTCGGCGGGCAAGCGCCCCAACCTGTGGGGGCATATCCCGGACGTGATCGAGATGCAGAGCGAGGGCGGGGCCGCCGGCACGGCCCACGGTGCATTGCAGACCGGGGCGCTGACGACGACCTTTACCTCGTCGCAGGGGTTGATGCTTATGCTGCCCAACATGTACAAGATCGCCGGCGAGCTGACCCCCACGGTGTTCCACGTGGCTTCCCGTTCGCTGGCCGCACAGGCCCTGTCCATCTTCGGCGACCACCAGGACGTCATGGCGGCGCGCACCACGGGCTTTGCCATGCTGTCCTCGGCCTCGGTGCAGGAAGCGCACGACATGGCGCTGATCAGCCACGCGGCCACCCTGCAGGCGCGGGTGCCTTTCCTGCATTTCTTTGACGGCTTCCGTACTTCACACGAAGTCGCCAGGATCCGCCTGGTGACCGACGAGCAGATGGCCGCCATGATCGACCAGGAACTGGTGATTGCCCACCGCCGGCGCGGGCTGAACCCGGATCACCCCTTTATCCGCGGCACCGCCCAGAACCCCGATGTGTATTTCCAGGGGCGTGAGACCGTCAATCCCTTCTACGACCAGGTGCCCGCTATCGTCGCCGACAAAATGCGGCAGTTCGGTGAGCTGACCGGTCGCCACTACCAGCCGTACGAATACCACGGCGACCCGCAGGCCGAACACGTCATCGTGATCATGGGATCGGGCAGCGAAACCGTGAAGGAGACGCTGCGGGTACTGAACGCGCAGGGCTACCGGCTGGGCATGATACAGGTGCGGCTGTTCCGTCCCTTCGCGGCCGACCGGCTGGTCAGCATCCTGCCGGCATCCGCTACGCACATCGCTGTACTGGACCGCACCAAGGAAAGCGGCGCCAGCGGTGAACCACTCTACCAGGATATCGTTACCGCGCTGACCGAAGCCTGGCATCAGGGCAGTCTGGAGCGCTTGCCGCGCGTGATCGGCGGCCGCTATGGCCTGTCCTCCAAGGAGTTTACGCCGGCGATGGTAAAGGCGGTCTGCGATGAACTGGCGCAGACCGCTCCCAGGAATCATTTCACCCTCGGTATCCATGACGATGTAACCCACACCAGCCTGGACTTTGACCCGTCATTCAGTATCGAGTCCGACCAGGTGACCCGGGCGCTGTTCTACGGCCTGGGATCGGACGGCACCGTGGGCGCCAACAAGAACAGCATCAAGATCATCGGCGAGCACACCGACCTGCACGCGCAGGGCTACTTCGTCTATGACTCGCGCAAGTCGGGATCGATCACCATCTCGCACCTGCGCTTCGGTCCCAAGCCGATCCACGCTCCCTACCTGGTGGAGTCCGCCAACTTCATCGCCTGTCACAAGTTTGCCTTCGTGTACAAGCTGGACGTGCTCGGGCACGCCGCCGACAACGCCGTGTTCCTGCTCAACGCGCCGTATCCGGCCGACCAGGTATGGGATCAGCTGCCGCGCCCGGTGCAGCAGACCATCATCGATCGCCACATCAGCCTGCACGTCATCGACGCCAGTGCCGTGGCACGCGAAGCCGGCATGGGGCAGCGGATCAATACCGTGATGCAGACCTGTTTCTTCGCCCTGTCCGGGATACTGCCGCGCGAGGAGGCGATTGCGCAGATCAAGCAGGCCATCGAAAAGACCTATGCCAGCAAGGGCAGCGCCATGGTGGAAATGAATTTCCGCGCTGTCGACCGTGCGCTGGATCATCTTCACCAGGTCCGCATCCCGGAGCGGGCCGGCAGTGACCGGGAACTGGACCCCGTGGTTCCGGACCATGCGCCGCCGTTCGTGCGCGACGTCACGGCGGCGATGCTGCGCGGCGAGGGCGACCGCCTGCCGGTCAGTAAACTGCCGGTGGACGGTACCTACCCCAGCGGTACGACACAGTGGGAAAAACGCAATATTGCCGATTCGGTCCCGGTGTGGGAATCCGGGCTGTGCATCCAGTGCGGCAACTGCAGCTTTGTCTGTCCGCACAGCGTGATCCGTTCGAAGTTCTATCATGAAGCGACCCTGTGCGATGCCCCGCGTTCTTTTCCTTCTGCACCGATCAGCGCGCGCGGTTTCCCGGAGACCCGCTTTACCCTGCAGATCTCGGTAGAGGACTGTACCGGCTGCGGCCTGTGTGTGGAGTCCTGCCCGGCCCATGACCCGGAAGACCGCGACCGGAAGGCCATCAACATGCAGGCCAAAGCACCGCTGCTGGAGCGCGAGCGCAAGC
>DRQL01000310.1 GCA_011371465.1 Gammaproteobacteria bacterium
CAGCACTTCCAGCAGGCTGCTGCGCACCATGCGTGACAGGATCGCCGCCAGCGAGGCCCCCAGGGTGATGGCCGGCAGCACCACCGCGCCCGTCGCTTCACGGCCACTGACCGGAAACCAGCCCAGACCCAGGGCAAACACCAGCACCAGCAGCGGTCCCAGCCAGAAATTGGGGATCGATACGCCGAGCAGGGAAAACCCCATGGCAGCGAAGTCCCAGCGACTGCCCTGGCGGGCCGCCGCCATCAACCCCAGCGGCAGCGCAATCAAGATGGCGATCAGGAAAGCCGCCGCGGCCAGTTCCAGGGTTGCCGGGTAGCGCGCGTTCAGCAACGCCATGACCGGTTGCTGGTGAAACAGGGAGACCCCCATGTCGAGGGTGAACACACCGGCCAGGAAAGTGCCCCACTGCTCCAGTACGGGCCGGTCCAGCCCCAGTGCCTGGCGCAGGGATTCGCGATCAAAAGCCGAGGCGGACTCGCCCAGCATCACCTCGACCGGGTCGCCCGGCACCCAGTGGATGAGAAAGAAAACCAGGCTGGTGACGCCGAAGATCACCCAGACCGCCATCCACAGCCTCGAGATCAGGTAGGCGGGCATGCCGGCCTACGAGGAAGTGGATTGTGGTTCGGGTTCCTGGATATCGTCATCGGGACTGTGGCAGGCAAAGCGCTGTGGGTCGCCATTGGCGCGCCGCATGCGGTAGATCGAAATGGTTTCACCCTGCACGGTGATCTCTTCGAAAGAACTCTGTACGGCGAAACAGATATCGGCGCAGCGCGAAACCGGGACGCTTCGGTCGGCCTGCGGGAAATCGATGACCTCCGGTGCGCGACCGGTAACCGAGCGCAGGTTTTCCACTTCGGCAATCAATTCTTCCACCCGCTCGTTCAGTCCTTCCAGTTGCTGCTGCAGGTCCTCATCGTCGGCCGAAGGTGTAGCGCTGTGCGGGACCGGGTTGTTGCTATCCGTGTCGAGGCCGGCGCTCCGCAGCAGGCCGCTGGCAAATTCCGCCAGGTCGATCGCCGCCATGGCATCCCATTCACGCCACAGACGTTCAGCAAGCCGGTCCATCTCCTGTTCGTAGCCGGCATCACCGAGCACTCCCAGCAGGGGTACTTCCTGTCCCAGATAAAATCCGGCCACTTCCTTGAATTTGGTGTAAGTTTGTTCGCCTACTGCCTGATTTTCCGATTTATTGATCACCATGCCGATCTGGAGTTCCGAGCATCCCTGGTGCAGTTGCCTGAACAGGCCCCAGGCTTTGCCGATGACCTCCGGTTCCGGTGTGACGACCAGGAGGGCTGCGGAACTGTGCACTGCAAAGGCGCGTGCATCCGCCGCACTGCAGGATGAGGTATCGACAATCAGGCAGTCGTGGTCGTTGATCCGTGTGAGTGCATTGTCCAGCCCCCGCCAGAATCCTTCCTGCAGTGTACCGTCGGCAGCCCGGTCCGGGCTGAGCGGCAGCCGGTCGAAACCCAGGCCATCCGGAACCAGGTACTGGTCCGCTGCGCTGTCGGATTGCGAGCGGTCTCCATCCGGAGCGGGATCGGCATCGAGCAGACCTACGCGCTGCCCCTGTTGTACCAGCCGGGTGGCGAGGCCTGTCGCAATACGGGTTTTTCCGACACCTCCTGCAGCGCCGGCAACTGTGATGATTTTTGTCATGGTTATTTCAGGTGAATTGTTCGGCTGTCAGGCAAACCGTCCGCGCGCCAGTCTAGCACATTGCACGGGTCGCTTCAGGTCATTCCTCGATCCATACCGGCATCCCGACGGGCACCTGTTCAAACAGTTCGACCAGGTCCCGGTTGCGCATGCGTATGCAGCCGTGGGAACGCGGCTCACCCATCGGCTCCGTGTCGGGACAGCCGTGTATATAAATATAACGCCGCATACTGTCGACCGATCCGAAACGGTTTTTACCCCGTTCGGTTCCGCACAACCAGAGTATACGGGTGAGGATCCAGTCACGGTCCGGATGCGCGGCGGCCAGTTCCGCGGTATAGATTTCGCCGGTCGGACGCCGTGCCCTGAATACCGTGCCGATTGCGCAGCCGGCGCCGATGCGCGCGCGGACGCGGTGCCAGCCCAGCGGGGTCTGTTCGCTGCCCATCTGCATGCCGGGCCCGTTGCGGGCCGTGGATACGGAATAGACCCGGACCGCCTCCCCATCCCTGCGAACCGACAGGCATTGCCTGGCGAGTGAGATGTGCAGGTAGTCATCTGGCATCTTGCGTTTCCTGTTGTGCGCTTGCGTGCCGGCGTTTCGCAATGGTGCGCAGCGCGTCGTAGTTACCGTCCATTGCCAGACTATACCCGCTGATCCCGTCACGCGCTGCAAGGTACTGGTCTTCGTACCAGAGCGGTACGTATACCAGCTGTTCCAGCAGACGGGCCTGCAGGGCAGCATAGATCCTGGCCTGTTGCTGTGTATCTTTTGCCACCATCGCCTGTTCGATCATGCGGTCGATCCGGGCGTCGCGCAGACGGCCCCGGTTGGCGCCGCCCGGTGGCAGCGAGTCGCTGTGAAAAGCGTAGCGGAAAATATCGGGAGACTTGATACCCACCCAGGTCAGGCTGTAGAGCTGGAAACGGCCTGCCTTGATGTCGGCGTAGAAGGTGCCCCAGTCATAGCTCTGTACGTCCACGAGGATGCCCGCCCGCCCCAGCTGCTGCTGCAGGATGGTGGCAATCCGCACCCGGAACGGGTCGCTGGAGGTTTTATAACTGATGTGCAGGGGGTGGTCGGCATCATACCCGGCCCGTGCCAGTAAGGCCCTGGCCCTGTCGAGGTTCGTTTCGATGGGGTCCAGGTGCGGATTTCCCGCCCAGTGATCCGGCACCAGCAGTGCGCTGGCCGGCCTGGCGGCACCGCGAAACACGTAGCGGATAATCGCCTCGCGATCGATGGCCAGCGCAATGGCGCGTCGCACCTCCGCTTTACCCGTGTCCGGGTCCTGCAGCTGGAATCCCAGATAGGAAAAATTACTGCCGTGGTGGGTACGGACATGGATGCCTTTTCTCCCGGCGAGGTAGTGCAGCAGTTCCGGCGGCAGGTCATTCTGCAGGATATCCACTTCACCGCGCAGCAGCTTCAGTACCCGCATGGTCGGGTCGTGCACCTGTTCAAAGACGACGACCTGCCGGTCGCGGGTTCGTTCCAGTTCCAGCCTGCCGGGTGCCGGCCAGCTGCGCAGGCGGAACGGTCCACTGCCCATCGGCTGATGATGGAAGGCCCGGCCGGCTTCGATACCGGCAGCCGGCAGGATGCCGATGGTCAGGAAGCCCGGGAACAGGGCATCGGCCCGGTTCAGGAAGAAGTCCAGGGTATCCCGGTCCAGCACCTCGATACGCTCGATCATCGCCAGGGTGCCGCGATGCGGGGAAGCCGTTGCGGGGTCCAGTAGCGAGCGGTAGGTGGCGGCTACATCCGCGGCATCGAGCCGGGAGCCATCGTGAAAGCGGCGCCCCGCACTGCCGAGCCGGAAGCGGTAGTGCCGGTCCGTGAGCCGTTCCCAGGTGGCCAGGGCGGGACGCGGTCGGGCATGCTCGTCGAAATCCACCAGCCGGTTGTACAGCAGCCGGTTAATGCGTTCCGAGGCGGCATCGGTGGCAAAGCGCGGGTCCAGGTTGGTTGGCGCACTGGCCAGCCCAAAGCGGATATGGTCGCTGTCCGGTGTGCTGCAGGCCGTCAGCAGTAGGCAACACAACAGGATAATCCGGCCCTTCACCACTGTGTATACGGGGTCCTTGCCAGGTTCATGTTGTAGTAGCGCGGGTCATCGGACACTTCTTCACCCAGCCAGGCGGGTCGGGCAAAGGTCTCCTGCTCGTCATCGAGCTCGATTTCAGCGACCACCAGCCCGGCATTCGCTCCCTCGAACACATCGATCTCCCAGCGGTGACCGGCATGGTTCACGTGGTAGCGGATCTTGTCGATACGCTGGTCCGCGCAGATTTCGTCCAGCAGCTCGGCCGCGTCGGCCAGGGGTATGGGATACTCGTATTCCAGCCGGCGCACTGCCGATGTGGCTTTCTTGATGCTCAGCCAGGCCCGGTCGCCGGTCACCCGCACCCGCACGCACTGCCGCGGGTCGCTGCACAGGTAACCCTGCCGGTATGGCGTCCCGGCACCGGCCTGCGCGCGCCAGCTATCGTCGCGCAGCAGAAAGGTCCTTTCGATCTCGATCGCCATGAACGGATTGTAGCAAGCGTACCCGGAGACGGCGAAAGTCGTCGGCGCCGAGTCGGTCAGCGCTCAGTGCCAGCGTGCGGGTCCGGAAGCGACCGGTCCGGAAGCGTACCGCGACCAGGTGGTAGCTGACGAACACCGGGATGCACAGCTGTGCGGAAACCCAGCTTGCATCCGCGTTGCGCAGGCGCCAGCCCTGCGCCCGGTCCCAGCGCAGTGCCCTGACAGCCGCGGTGGAAGTGCCGGTGATATGCAGGCGATACAGGTATACAAAATGGGCGGTGAGTACGGTGCTGACCAGCCAGCGCATCCCCGTTGCCAGCGGCGTTTGCC
>DRQL01000311.1 GCA_011371465.1 Gammaproteobacteria bacterium
GGCAAATTCGATCGGCGCCACCGGGCACTTGATCGGCATATCGGCGATATCGATCACCAGTTTTCCCGAGTGCATTTTGTCGAGCGCCTGCTGGAACTCGAGGGCGCCATCCAGGGTGTAGAACGTATGTACACTGGAACCCATGGCTTCCGCCATGCCGGCAACTTCTTCCGGAACGATACGGCAACCCAGCGTGGAGATCAGCCAGTCATACTCGAAATCACCCACCGTCGTTTTGACGGTTCTGTTTTCGTGGTCGATGAGTTCGATCACGGCCTGTACGAACTCGACCGTTTTTGGTAGCGGGTAGTGGATATCCCTCGCGATATCGCTGCGTTTCTCGTAGCCGTACAGGCGAAAGGGGATGAACAGGCAACCCGGCTGGTAGTGGTGCTCGGTGGCGCGGTCTATGATGGTTATCCTGTTTTCTTTCAGGTTAAGCCTGGACGACAGCATGTTGGCGAGCAGGGTGCCGCCGGTGCCCGCACCCAGTATGACGATATTCTGCATGAATGTATCCTCCTGCCCCCGTTTGAAGACCAGTATTGCACAATACCGGTGAAGTGGAAGCCCGGCCGGTGGCTGTATTGATCCAGGTCAACCGCATAAGGCCGGGCAGGGAATGGTACGATACAGGTGGCCGGTTACAGGCAACGATGATCGGGATTCGGGAGGCGGGTAACATTGTGACGCACCAGTACTGTTTTTCACTCGGGCTTTCGTCGGTGGATCGCGCCGGTGTGCTCTTTTACCCTGAGCTGTTCCGTCATGCCCACGACGCCTTTGAAGCCTTCATGGCTCGGCTGGGTCACGATCTGCCCGGGATATTTGCGGCCGGTGATCTGCATTTACCCGTGGTGCACGCAGAGGGTGATTACCGGTTGCCGCTGAGACACGGTGAATCTGTAAGCGTGAGTGTCACGCCGGGTGGTGTGGGGGATACCTCGTTTACCATGGACTGTGTATTCACAGACAGTCAGGGGCGTACAGCGGCGACGGTGCGTACGGTCCATGTCTGTATCGACCCGGTCAGCAGGAAGCCAACAGCTGTTCCCGCGGCATTGCGCGAGCAACTTGCGGCCTGTTGTCAACCCGACCCCGGGGGACCGGCATAGAGATTGTGCAGGAGCACCGACCTTCGGCGCGAAGGTTTTGTACCTGCAATCCGGTCGGGACGTTCTTCAGGGTTGTTCGCTGAAATGCGACCAGAGCGCACGGTGCCTGGACACACTGTCCTTTCGGTCTATTACAATTTCGATCAGGCTGCTGTCCGGTGCCGCCAGCGCGGTGCTGAAGGCCTGCTCAAAGTCAGCAACGGTTGCCACCTGGTGAAAGGACAGGTGGTAGAGCGTTGTCACGGCAGCCATGTCCAGGCCGGTATCCGCCAGCCAGTAGTCCTCGAACGATGCCAGTTCCGACTGCGGCAGGTAACTGAAGATGGCGCCGCCACCGTTGTTGAAAACCACCAGTACCACCTTGACGCTGCGTGCGGCCAGCAGACCATTCATGTCGTGGTACAGCGCCAGGTCACCCAGTACACCGATCGCCAACTGCTCATTGGCTGCGGCCATGCCGAGCACGGTGGAGACATTGCCATCGATGCCGCTGGCGCCGCGGTTGGCGTGCAATGTGAGTGCCTTGCGGTGGTGGTTGAGGAAGCTGTCGCAGTCGCGGATCACCATGGAATTGCCGGCAAACACCTGGCTGCCGGCAGGTGCCTGCCGGATCAGCTGTGCCAGGATGCCGGCTTCCAGTGGCAGGGATGACGGTTCCCGGAACAGGCGACCGACACGCTGTTCCGCCTGCCTGAAAGCGTCTGACCATTCGGGCGGTGCTGCCTGCAACGGGATATCACACAGGGACTGCAGCAGGGGCAGGATGTCAACATGCAGGATCTGACGGCTGTTGCGTGCCGGGTCCGGCCAGTCGCCGACCGGGCTCACCCGTATTGGCAGGCTGGTTTGCGCGTGTGCGTCGAGATAGCTTTGCAGGGTTTTTGATACCGGTGCCGCGCCCAGTTGCAGCACCCATTCCGGTACCTGTGCCGCGCAGAATACCGGGTCGCGCAGAAACGTGTCATAACAGCAGATCAGTTGTGTGGCATCGCGCGCGGCGAAGCGCAACCCGGACAGCGGGTCGGCGAGCAAGGGGCAGTCGAGTCGTTGGGCGAGTGTGCACAGTGCCTGTGCCTCGTCCGCGCTGAAGGGCGTGGCACCGGCGATGATCATTCCCGGTCTGCCGGACAGGCGTTCCGCCAGTTGCTGAAGCTGTGCAGCGGCGGGTGTGCGCTGCGGGTAACCGATCTGTATGGCCGTGCTGCCTGGCGGCGCTGCAGTCAGGCCCGATTCCGGCAACAATGGTTCGCGGAAGGACAGGTTGATGTGTACCGGTCCGGGCAATGGCCAGCGACTGAGATCGACCGCCTGTGCGGTGATCGAAGGGGCGCTGTCCATCAGTACCTGTTCACCCGCATGGACATCCATGCCGAAAAATCCCCGTATAAAGGTACCGAACAGGCGCGCCTGGTCGACCGTCTGGTTGGCGCCGCAGGCGTGCTGTTCGGGCGGGCGGTCAGCACTGAGCAGCAGCAGCGGCCAGTGCGCGCTGGCGGCCTCGATGACGGCAGGATACCAGTGTGCCGGTGCGCTGCCGGAGGTAGCCAGCACGGCAGCGGGTGCCGCGCCGGCCTTGCCCAGTCCCAGGGCAAAAAAAGCCGCGCTGCGCTCGTCGGGTATCACGTGGACCTGCAAGGCGTCGCATTGCAGGGCGGCGAGTACCAGCGGTGTGGAACGTGAGCCCGGCGAGATCACCAGGTGATGCACCCCCGCATCGACCAGGGCACGTACGACCTGCTGTGACCAGCGCAGGTTGGTATCACCCGGCCTCATGATGCCTGGCCGGTGTCCGTGCGCTTTTTGAGCGGTCGCTGCGTTTTGCCGCCGCCGGCCTGCAGCGCGCTGACCATGGTCTGCAGCTTCCACTCGGTTTCGATGAACTCCTGTTGCGGATCGGAACCGGCGACAATGCCGGCGCCGGCATACAGCATCGCCTGGTGCTGGCCGAGTACTGCACAGCGCAGGATAACGGCCAGTTCGCCGTCTCCATCGGCATCCAGCCAGCCGAGTGCGCCGGTATACCAGCCGCGCTGTTGTTCACCGTGCTCGCGCAACCAGTCGAGTGCGGCGCTGCGGGGTAAGCCGCCAGTGGCCGCCGTGGGGTGCAGTTGTGCAGCCAGTTGCAGTACCGATGTGCCGGTGGTGGTCTGGCCGCTGATCAGGCTGTGCAGGTGCTGTACGGACGGCAGCTTGAGCACGGAGGGCTGTTGCGGATAGACCAGACCACGGCAATACGGTTGCAGCTGCCGGATAATGTCCTCGACCACCAGGCGATGTTCGTGCAGGGTTTTGCCGGTATGCACCAGTGCATCGGCCAGCTGCTGATCCCGCTGCGGGTCGGCGCCGCGTTGACTGGTACCGCCCACGGCGTCGACCCGCAGGCGTTGTCGCTCCAGGGTGAGCAGGTTTTCCGGTGACACCCCCACCAGTGTCTGTCCGCCCTGGCGCAGGGCAAACAGCGTACAGTGGGGATAACGCGGTGCCAGCCAGGCCAGGGTGTTGCGCAGGCGGAAGCGGGCCGGCAGTTCGACCGGCAGGCGACGGCTCAGGACGATCTTGCTCAGGTGTCCGCTGTCGATAGCTGCCAGTGCCTGTCGGACGCGCTCCATCCAGTCGTCACGGTCGTCCGGAACGGGGATGGGTTGCAGGTGCCCGTTGCTGGGGTTGCCGGGGCGGTCATCGGCCGGCGTGCCCAGCAGGCGCCGCAGGCGATACAGCCAGTTGTCGATTACCGTCGCGGGATCGCACGCGCTACCGGTGCGGCAGGAAACCACCAGGCGACTGCTGCCGTCTTGCTGTTCCAGCAGCACCTCGGGGATGAACAGCAGACTGTTGACCAGTCCTGCCCGCGTGCGGGTATCGCAGGCGTCTGCGGCAAAGCCGCAGAACACCGCGTTGACCGTGCCGGTGCGGTCAGGATCGAGCACGCGCCAGCGTTTCTGCAGCGTTTTCCGGGTCTGTTCCAGCTGCTCGAAGCGTTCGCTGCCGGCGGGGGCCGCGAGCAGGATGCGGCCGGCGCCCAGGCGGTGATGCTGTTGTGAGGGCTGGCTCCAGTACAGGCAGTCACTGCAGTTGTCAACCGCGTCAGTGGACAGCGGCAGGGGTACTGCAAGACAGATACTGAGCAGGCCATCGCCGGCGGTCAGTGCGGGGTTGGCCAGCAGACTGTGCAGGCGCTGGTCGAGTTCGCGCAACAGCGGTTCAAAGGGCATTCGGCACGGCACTATGGATGTTCATGTGAGACTGGCAGTGTAGCATGGCCTTTTGCACTGCACAGCGGACAGCAGGTTTGCCCCCGGACGGCCACTGCGTACAATGCGGGGGGTATCGAAGCGGAGAAACGGCATGCAGTGGTCAACCGTCCCTGAACAGGACTTCCAGGATATTCTGTACCAGCACGCAGAAGGCATCGCCAAAATCACCATCAACCGCCCGGAGGTGCATAATGCCTTCCGTCCCGAGACAGTCAATGAGCTCATCCGGGCGTTTACCCATGCGCACATCGATGCCGACATCGGTGCCATTATCCTGACTGGCGCCGGTGATGCTGCCTTCTGTTCCGGTGGTGATCAGCGGGTGCGTGGCGAGCAGGGCGGCTACCGTGACAGCGTGGGTACCCAGCACCTGAATGTCCTCGACCTGCAGATACAGATCCGGCGCCTGCCGAAACCGGTGATTGCCATGGTGGCCGGTTATGCCATCGGCGGCGGACACGTCCTGCATCTGGTATGTGACCTGACCATCGCTGCCGATAATGCGCGCTTCGGGCAGGCCGGACCGCGCGTCGGCAGCTTTGATGCCGGTCTGGGCGCCGGTCTGCTGGCACGGGCGGTTGGTATCAAGAAGGCCAAGGAAATCTGGTTTCTGTGCCGGCAGTACGACGCCGGTGAGGCTTTGCAGATGGGGCTGATCAATCACGTGGTACCCCTGGAGCAGCTGGAAGCGGAGACGGTTGACTGGTGTCGCGAAATGCTGCGCATGAGCCCGAGTGCCCTGCGCGCACTGAAGGCCGCATTCAATGCGGATACCGATGGTCTGGCCGGCATCCAGGAGCTGGCGGGTAACAGCACGGCGTTCTTCTATATGACAGAGGAAGCCAGGGAGGGGCGTGATGCCTTTCTGGAAAAACGTCCTGCAGATTTTTCCCGTTTCCCGCGTCGCCCCTGACCACGGCGTATGCGCAGGACACTGAAATACTGGTTGCTGGCACTGCGGCCGAAAACCCTGACCATATCCATTATCCCGGTGATCACCGGCAGTGCACTGGGCTGGTTACAGGCGGACCATCTGTCCGTGCCGGTCATGCTGGCGGCGCTGCTGGCGGCGCTGCTGATCCAGATCGGCACCAACCTGCATAACGATGCGGCGGACCATGCCAGCGGCACCGACGATCCGGCCACGCGGCTGGGTCCGCCACGCGCCGTGGCACAGGGCTGGCTGTCTGCACACAGCGTTCAGCGTGCTGCACTGGCGAGTTTTGTGCTGGCATTCGTGATCGGTCTTTACCTGGTCAGTGTGGGTGGCTGGCCCATTCTGCTGCTGGGCCTGTTATCCATCGCTGCCGGTTATTTCTATTCAGGCGGCCCCTGGCCTGTGGCGCGCAGCGGCAGCGGTGAAGCCTTTGTGCTGTTTTTCTTCGGGGTGGTGGCGGTCAGCGGCAGCGCTTACCTGCAGGCCGGGCGGTTTACCATGGCAGCCGTGTTGTGTGGCCTGTTGCTCGGGTTGCCGGCGGCCGCGGTGCTGGTGATCAATAATCACCGCGATCGTGCAAGCGATGCGCGTGCCGGCCGGCAGACACTGGCAGTACATTATGGTGAGAAGCTGAGCCGGAAACTGTACACGGTGGGTATGCTGGCGCCGTTTGCGCTCCTGCCACTGGTTCAGTTACTGACCGTTGAGGCAGCGGTAGGCTACCTGCCCTGGCTGGTCCTGCCCTGGGCGCTATGGCTGGTCTATCGATTCCGGACCATCACCAGACCGCAGGATTTTAACCCGCTGCTGGCAGAGACGGCGTTCTTCCAGCTGGTTCTCGGCCTGCTGCTGAGCCTGATCTTTGTCGCCGGCAGGTCAACGACCGTTGTGTAGTGCATTACCCCTGCTCACGAATTCCGGTTTGATACGGGTGCAGGTTCAGTGTCAGCCCTACCAGGTAAAGTTGCGCCGCGCCTGGCGATCGGTACAGGGTCGTCAAACGGTGCGCAGCGGCTACCTGCTCAGGCTGGAAGCCGGGGAGGGCATCAGCGGTTACGGTGAGTGTGCGCCGTTGCCGGAGGCCGGTACGGAGACACTGGCTGAAGCCGCGGCTGCATTGCAGGCAATCGTGTCCGACTGTGGAGGGGGGCCGGTAGCGGCGGTGATCGCCC
>DRQL01000312.1 GCA_011371465.1 Gammaproteobacteria bacterium
CCCGCCTGGAGGATTTGTCAGGCGCCCCCGCCGTACGCTGTGCACTGGAAACTGCATTGCTCGATATCGGCGCGCAGCAGCAGGGTATGCCGTTATCCCGCTGGCTGGCCCGCGATGCCGCTGGGCGGGTGGCTGTCAATGCCGCCTGCGGCTGTCTGGATGAAGGTTTTGCTGTGCGCCTGGCGGAGGCCCTGGCGAAAGGATACCGCGTACTGAAAATCAAAATGGGCCTGTTCCCGCTGGATGAGGAGCTGAAGTACCTGCAACGCCTGCAGTTACCCGGCGGCGTAAACCTGCGCCTGGATGCCAACCGGGCCTGGTCGTTTGACCAGGCCGCACAGGCCATTGAAGCCTGCCGTTCAGTGCCGGTTGAATCGCTGGAAGAACCCCTGCAGGCGCCGGACCTGGCGGTACTGCGTGTATTGCAGCAACAGGCCCCTTTTCCTCTGGCCCTGGATGAATCACTGACGGACCGCTTTGTGGACACACCGGCGGAAGAACTGCCGGTACAGCGGCTGGTGATGAAACCCACCACGATGGGCGGCATACGCAGGGTGGTTGAACGGGCACAACAGGCAAAACGGGCGGGTATCGATACGGTAGTCACCTCGACACTGGAAACTTCGGTCGGTTTACGGGCGGTTGCTCATGTTGCGGCTGCACTCAATAATGAACTTGCGCACGGTATTGGTACGGCGGAGTGGCTGGAAAATCCGGATCCCGCGTTGTGTCCACGCCGCGGGGTGCTGACGATGAGAGAGTTGCTGTAACACTTCAAGGACGTTGCGGAACGCTGTAGTGGCTGCGATAGCCTGAGTGTTAACAGGCCCTGGCAGGCTGTTGAAAAACCCTCTGGCGGCACGATCCGGCGTTGAAAACCGGCTCAAAATGCTCATTTACTACGTGTAAACTGCGCTTTTTCGCCAGTTTTCGCCTTGTCTCGCACTCACCAGAGGCTTTTTCAACAGCCTGCTAGAATAATCCTTCGAACGGTTCCACGGTCACCGGGTCACCTGCTGCGATACTGCCCTGGTCTGCCGCCAGCACGATAAAGCAGTTGGCCGCGCTCATGGAGCTCAGAATACCTGAACCCTGCGCACCGGTCAGGCTGACCTGGAGCCGGCCGTCCGCGGCGATGCCGAGCTGGCCGCGCTGGTATTCGGTACGACCCGGTCGTTTTCGAATCGCCGAGGCGCAGTTGACCTGGAAACGGAACGGCCGCAGCTCTTTCTGTCCGAGCAGGTAACGCAACGCCGGTTGCACGAACTGGTAGAAGGTCACCATTACCGCAACCGGGTTACCCGGCAGGCCGAAAAACAGGGCGTCCCCGAGTGTGCCAAAAGCCATCGGCCGGCCGGGCTTGATGGCCAGCTTCCAGAAGTTCACTTCGCCCAGTTCCGCGACCATCGTCTTGACGTAGTCAGCATCCCCCACCGACACGCCACCGGTGGTGATGATGACATCCGCAATCTGTGCGGCGTTTTCGAACGCCGCTTTCAGGGCATCGGGATGGTCGGCAATGACCCCCATGTCGATCAGTTCGACATCCTGGCGTTGCAACATGCCGTGCAGGCTGTAACGGTTGCTGTCGTAGATTTCACCTTCCGCCAGCTGACTACCGACCGAACGTAACTCATCACCCGTGGAGAAGAACGCAACCCTGAGGGAGCGCGTGACATTGACTTCACCCATGCCCATGGAGGCCAGCAGTCCAAGGTCAGCGGCCTGGAGTCTTTTACCGGCCGGGAGGGCGGTCTGGCCGAGCAACAGGTCTTCGCCGGCCTGACGGACGTTTTCCCCGGCGCGGTGCCGGGCATCGATGCGGATGCAGTCAGCCTCGACCTCGGCCTGTTCCTGCATGATGACAGTATCGCAACCGTCGGGCAGTTTTGCGCCGGTCATGATGCGGACACATTGACCGGTTTTGACACGGCCGGTGAAAGGGGTACCTGCCAGGGCGGAGCCTGCCAGCGTGAGTTGCGTCGTGCCATCGGTCGGGATATCCGCTGCACGGATGGCATAGCCGTCCATGGCCGAATTGACGTGGGGTGGTACATTGATGGTCGAGTGTACGTCGTCCGCCAGGGTGCGGCCCAGGGCGCTGCGGATGTCTACGCGTTGTATGCAGCGCAGCGGCCGGAGCAGGTCAAATATCTGTTGTTCGGCCTGTTCGACACTGAGCAGGCCGGGTTCGGTGGCATCCGCGCAGCTGGCTGTATGCCGGATAGCGTCCAGTTTATTCATGTCGGTTGTGTCCGGTTTCCGGCGGAGATTATTCCTTCGACAAAGGTTTTGTCTTCCGGCGTGTTGATGTTGATAAAGGTGTCCGGCGAGTCGGAGAAGTCGGCCAGTGCTGTTTTATGTTCTGCATACCAGGTGTCGATCTTGCGGCCGCCTGCATCGAGGTAGGCCAGCAGGCTGGGTAATAATTGGCGGCGCAGCATGGCAAATACAGGCTGCATGCGCTCGCTGTCGTTGGCAACGCTCAGCTCCGCGTCCTGTTCGAGCAGGGCGGCATGCAGTTTTTCGGCCAGTCGCGGCGGAACAAAGGGCGAGTCGCAGGGCACCGTCAGGATGCGTTCGCTGCTGCAGGCCTGCAGGCCGCTGGCCATACCGACCAGCGGACCGAAGTAATCGCCCATGATGTCTTTCACCACCGGGTAGCCGTAACGCCGGTACTGTTCCAGGTTGCGGTTGGCATTGATCACGATATGATCGACCTGGGGTTTCAGTGCCTCGATGATATATTCGATCATCGGCCGGCCATTGAGCTGGATTAACCCCTTGTCCACGCCGTCCATACGGCGTGCCATGCCGCCGGCAAGAATCACCGCGGTCACTGTGTTGTCGTTATCCTGTGGTGTCATTACGGTCCCGTTGCCCGGATCTGGTGCTTCTGTCGTCTGGCCCGACGGCGGCACGCCCTGTTCCACGCTGCGCTGAAACAGAAACGGTTTGATGATCGTATATCGACACGGGCCGGTCTTGCAAAGGTGACGGTGCTGGTCGCCGAGCAGCCTCGAAATGTGGGGCTCATGGCTGGTGATAATAGTACTTGTGCCATCTTCTTTCAGTCGGCGGATCAGCTGAATGGTCTGTTCACGCGCACTGATATCCATATTTGCCAGTGGCTCATCGAGTAACAGCAGGCGCGGTGACAGTACCCGGGCACGGGTCAGCGCAACGCGCTGCTGTTCGCCACCGGACAATTCGCGGGCATTACGCTGTGCGAGGTGCGACAGGCCGGACCAGGCCAGCGCCCTGGCCACACGTTCCTTGATGTGTGTTTTCGGCAGCGCCTGTCTGGACAGGCCATAGGCCACGTTGTCGGCCACGCTGTGATCGAACATGTAAGGCTGTTGATGCAGGTAAACCACCTCACGGCGCAGGCGGGTGCGTGCGGCCTTCCAGGTCCGGCGCTGGCCGTCGAATGTGATTTCTGCGTTATCCGGCGCCTCCAGGCCTGCCAGGATTTTCAGCAAGGTGGTCTTGCCGGCACCGTTCTGGCCGCTGAGGATGATGCAGGCGCCCTCCGGAATATCGAATTCATCGATATCGAACAGCTTGTCACCGCGCGTGGTGTGCTTGCGAATCCGGTGGAATGCCAGTCCCACTAGCGCATGGCTCCCTTGCCCTGCATGACGCTCAGGCTGATGTTCAGCAACAGTGCCGCCAGCAGCAGGATAAAGCCCAGGGCGATACCCTGGGCGAAGGCGCCCTTGCTGGTCTCCAGCGCGATGGCAGTGGTGATGTTGCGCGTGTAGTCGAGAATATTGCCACCGATCATCATCGAGGCCCCCACTTCGGCAATTACCCGCCCGAATGCCGCAATCAGTGCGGCAAGCAGGCCGTATCGGACTTCATACATCACCGTCAGCATGGCCTGCCAGGGCCGGGCGCCCAGTGTGACGGCGGTTTCCCAGGCACGCCGGTCAGCGGCCTGCAGGGCTGAATGACTGATGGCGACCAGCAACGGGAAACACAGGATAATCTGACCGATCACCATGCCGGTCTGGGTGAAAAGCAGCCGGAGGTCGCCCAGCGGCCCGTTCCTGGACAGCAGCATGTAGACGGTCAGGCCGACCACCACAGCGGGCAGGGCCAGCAGTGTATTGAAGGTCGATATCAGAACGCGCCGTCCGCGAAAACGGGTGTTGGCCAGCAGGAATGCCAGCAGGAACGCCGGTGGTGCAGAAATCAGCACCGCGCGCAGCGAAACGCTGAAAGAGATGCTGATAATGGTCCACAACGCCGGGTCGCCCGTGACCAGCAGTGTAAACGCCTCACGGGTACTGTCGAGCAACTGTGACAAGCTTACGGCAACCGCGCGTTAATTCCGCCGGGCATGGGAACGAACAGCTGTTGTTCATCGATGGCAAAGCCGGCGATCCGGTGTTGGGCGGGTGCGGATGTTATCCATTTGATGAATGCCATGGCGCCGGCATAGTTGGCGTCGGGGTATTTCTCCGGGTTGGCTGCCATGATGCCGTAGGGGTTGAACAGGCGCCGGTCCCCTTCAGCCACGATCTCAAGTGGCAACCGCTCCCGGAACGACAACCAGGTGCCACGGTCGGTCAGCGTGTAGGCCTGTAATTCAGCGCTGATCTGCAGCGCCCTGCCCATGCCCTGGCCGATTTCCCGGTACCAGTCGCCGCCGGGTTGTCGGTCGGCCTGTTGCCACAGTGATAACTCCTTTTTATTGGTCCCGGAATCATCGCCGCGCGAAATAAACAGGCTGTGGCTGTCTGCGATACGCTGCATGGCGTTGAGCACGTCGCTGCTGTCGCGTACCCCGGCCGGGTCGTTGGCCGGACCGACGACGACGAAATCGTTATACATCACGTCGCGCCGGTTGACGCCAAAGCCCGCTGCGACCAGTTCATCCTCTGCGGCGCGGGCGTGGACCAGCGCCACGTCGACATCCCCTTCCCTGAGCAGCCGTAATGCCTTTCCGGTCCCTACCGCAATCACCTGGACCTTGTACGGGTGGCTTTGCTCGAAGGCCGGGAGGAGTTCGGCCAGCAGGCCGGAATTCTCGGTGCTGGTGGTGGTTGCCAGTCGAATAAAGGCTGTGTCAGCATGGGCAACTGTTGCGGTAACCAACAGCAGCATCAGGCTTACTGTTTTCCACAGTCCGGTGAGGTGCGACATGGATGAAGAAGTTTTCAATAAGGGCATACGCAGGTTTCTCAAGCAGGTTGGCATTACGTCACAGGCCGAAATCGAAAGCGCGGTCGGCCGCGCCCTCCAGAAGGGCCAGTTTAAGGGCAATGAAGCGTTGAAAGCTACTGTGACGCTGGAAATCGAGGGCCTGGGTGAAATTCATCGTCTGCAGGGTGTTATTCCGCTGGAATGATGCTTAGCTGATGTTCTGTCGATGCGTCTGCATTTTGTCGGCAGGGGCGTCGAAAATGACTTTGTCGGCGCCGTTGTAGACCAGGAAATGACGTCCTTTGGCGCGTGCGATCATGGTGATGCCGAGTTCCTGCGCCAGTTCGAGTCCCATATGCGTGACGCCCGAACGCGACAGCAGGATGGGGATACCCATCCGGGTGACTTTCATGACAATTTCCGAGGTCAGCCGGCCGGTGGTATAGAAAATCTTGTCATCACCGGCCAGGTGTTCCAGCCACATACTGCCGGCGATGGCATCGGCGGCATTGTGTCGCCCGACATCTTCAATAAACATTGTAATATCAGCGCCCTGGCACAGACCGCAAGCGTGGACCGCGCCGGCGCGCCGGTAGACCTCGTTGTGGCTGCGGATGTTATCCAGCAAGCGGTAAAGTATGGACTGGCGTACCGGCAGCTCGGGCAGGCGGAACTGGTAAAGCGAGTCGAGCGTGCAGCTGAATACCGTGCCCTGGCCGCAACCGGTGGTGACGGTGCGCTTTTTCAGTTTTTCATCCCAGCCCTCGACACCGTTCCAGGTGGTAACGCGGGCTGATTCCGTGCGCCAGTCCACGCTGACGTCGCGGATCTCTTCCAGTTTTTCTATGAAACGCTGGTTGCGCAGGTAGCCAATGGCCAGTGCTTCCGGTCGGGTGCCCAGGGTCATCAGGGTGACAATTTCCCGACCATCGACGTACAGGGTCAGCGGTGCTTCACCGGCGACAGACACCTCGCGCGGGTTACCGTATTCGTCAACGGCGGTGACCGGGTGGGTCGGGGCGAGCCCCGCGTGCGTCATGCCGGGGCGGTAGTGATCGTCAGACAATGCGGACTCCTGGCGTGTTGACCGTTTTATTCTTATCCGGTGACTTGCATATAGCCCTGAAGGCGATATAGTTTGTTAAAGGAGTTCAGGCGTGCGATTGCTCCGCTGAAACGCTTCGTCATCCCGGCGCATGTGGGAATGACAGTCGGCCGGTTAATCAGGGGCCACTCC
>DRQL01000313.1 GCA_011371465.1 Gammaproteobacteria bacterium
CCGGCTTCACAATGGGGCAACAGGCTTTTCTGCACCTCGCGCGCCAGGTCCAGCTCGCGTTCCAGTTCGCCGGCCAGCCGGTCCCGTTCCGCCAGCGTCTGCTCCAGCCGCCAGGTCAGCTCCTGGTAACTCAGGTTTTCCTCGGCCAGCCGCAGGTTGGCCTCGCGCAGTACTTCCTCGAAGGGCAACTGCTCGCCCACCCGCATACCCATGGCCGTCGCCGCCTCGGCAACGGATTCGGTCACCTGCTGCAGCAGGTAGTCACTCTGCTCCGGGCTGGCGGCGAAATGCTCGCCGAGCAGTTCGCGCGCACGTTGCACGGCAACGCGCTTGTTGCCGCTGCGGTACACCGCTGCCATCCAGTCGGCGCAGGTCGCCACCTTGCACAGCCGCACGTCCTGTTCATCGGCATCTTCCGGCGGACCCTCGTGGTGATACCCCATGGCCAGTGCCAGGTCCGCCGGCAGGTCCCAGCCGGTGGCCAGGGTGAGACCCACTTCGTCATGGGTACACTGGAACAGCTCGATCTCCAGGTCACGACGCGTCTCGGGGGTGGCACTGGCCAGCAGTTGCCACTGGTCGACCTGCTCCGGGCGCAGATACAGCATCACCAGCAGACCGAAATCCTGCAGCAGCCCGGCGGTAAAACATTCGTCGGCATCCACACCGGCCAGGCCCGCCAGCGTGCGGGCGCTGACGGCGCGCCACAGCGCATCTTCCCAGTAGGCGTCGATATCAAAACCCGGGATTGAATCCTTGCGCAGGGCGTCGCGCATGGAGATGCACAACACCAGGTTGCGCAGGGCCCGGTTGCCCAGCACGGTGACCGCACGCGCGACCGATTTCACCTGGCTGACCAGCCCGAAAAAAGCGGAATTCGCCACCCGCAGCAGTTCCGCGGTCAGTACCGGGTCATTGGTGACCAGTTGCGCGAGGTCGCGGCTGTCTATCCCCGACCTGGAGCAGGCCTGGACAATGCGGATGGCTTCCTTGGGCGGAGCCGGCAGGTCAGACGGCTTGACCGTATATTCGACAGCGGTTTCTTCCATAAGCTGTTGATCGTACGTCCTGAAACGGTGGTTTTTGTCCTGTACCGCCACCATAGCGGCAAAAACCGGGCTGGCTACAGCCGGATTTCAGCGAATGATCAAACAATTACGGGTTTTTTCAGCCGGGGCTAGATCAGCGCCTGGAGGGTAACGGGGAATTGCTCGGCAGCCTCTTCGAAAGCGAAGAACAACTCGTCTTCCTGCAGGCCGATGATGTCGAGCATGGCCTGTGAAATCTGGATATCCGCCTTCGGGGAACCCATGAAATTCCCCTGCTCCGATTCGTTCACCAGGTGGTTGGCGAGGTACAGGATACTGGCTTCGCGCTGCGACACCTGGGCCCGCTGCGGCTCGTGGTGCCAGGCCACGGCATCGACCAGTTCCTCGGGCAGCTGCCACTGGTCCATGAGATAACCCGCCACGCTGGCGTGACTGAACTCGAACTGCTCCAGCTCGGCCTGGTACAGCACTTCCTCGTCACCATCCGCCATGAGCAGGATATCGCGCATGGCTTCAGGGCGCTGGTGATACAGGATAATACTACCGATATCGTGCATCAGCCCGGCGACGAACAACCGCTCCGGGTGCAGGATATTGGCACGCACCGCCAGCGACCTCGCCAGCAGGCCGGTATATACACTGTGGCGCCAGAAGGTCTCCATCTTCACCAGTTCGTTGGGTATGGTGTTGAAGGTCTTGACGGCCGAGATCGACAGCACCAGCTGGTACAGCTCGGCATTGCCGATCACCGTCACGGCGCGGGAGACCGTGTCGACCTTGCGACTGAAATTGTAGAACGAGCTGTTTGCCATGCGCAGCAGGCGCGCGGTCAGGTTCGGGTCGACGTTGACGATCGCGGAAATTTCCTTTGCCCCGCTGGTCGGTGAATGGATCATTTCGAACAGGCGCAGGCACACGTCGGGGGGCGACACCAGGCCTTCCACGTCTCCCAGCAGTTCGACGACGGAAGCCTGTCCGGCTTCACCTTTCCGATGCACATTTTGACTGGTCATAGACTGAGTTATCCGCTGTTCCTGGCCCGTTTAACGACCCCGGAGAAGCAAACTGGAGAATACAGCAGCGCATTTTGCCGACCCCGTCACATAACCGGAAATCCGGCTGTGCTATCTATACATCCAGTCGCTACACAGTTATCAGCAGTACAGACCAGGGGACCGACATGTCAAAGACCGTGCAACAGAATATAGTCAACCTGGAAGATTACGGACAGCTGCGCCGCAGCCTGGGCAACGGCGCCGGCACCAAGGCCCTGCGCAGCACGCGTGACCTGGCCACCGCAAAGCTCAAACACCATATCGACCGCATGATGGAAAAGGTGGACGACGCCCTGTTCGCGCGCGCCGAAAAGGCCGAGAACAACATGAACCAGACCCAGTACTTCGATGCCATGCGCGAGCTGCGCATTATCCGCAAGGACATCGAAGAGGATTTCCTGAGCGGCTTCGAAAGCCGTTTCAACCAGGGTGTTCCGCGGCAGACCAGCAGTTCCGACAGTTTCAACCTCAGCCTGGATGACAACGACGGTGGCCTGGGACTGGTCGACAAAAAAGACCTGGAAGAAGAGCTGGCCATATCCAACATGGTCAACAAGGTCCGCAATGCCAGCAAACAGGCCCTGTATGCACTGGACAAGCGCATCGGGCTGCTGATCAACGACCCGGACCTGGACCACTGGCAGAATCCGCTCGGACCGGAATCGATCTGTGACGCTTTCCATGAAGCGGCCCGGCGTATCGAGACCGGTCTGGAAATCCGCCTGGTGATTTTCAAACTGTTCGACCAGCACGTCATCAACCACCTGGGGGAACTCTACAAGGAGGTCAACAGCAACCTGGTGTCCATGGGTGTGCTGCCGGAGATCAAGACCACTATCCGGCGCAATCCCAACCCTGCGGGCGGCGCGTACGCCCCGGCGCCCGGCACAGCGGCGCCTGGCGGAGAACCCCCGCAGGGCGGCCAGCAAGGCGGTTACCCGCCGGCTGCACCACCGGCCAACGGCGGCCTGGCCGGCGCCGCGTACGGCACCGGCGTGTACAGCAACGGCGGCTACCAGGGCGCCGCAGCGGGCAGTCCCATCAGTGCACTGACCCTGCTGCAACACGGCAGTGTGCCGGCACCGGGCAACGAGGCGGGCGGCGAAGGCTTCGCGGTCAACCCGACCGACCTGGCTTCCGGACAGGTCAATATCCTGCACAGCCTGCGCAATTCCTCGCTGGCCGAGGGCCTGGGCAAGGGCGGCGACATGACCATCGACATCGTCGCCATGCTGTTCGACTACATTCTCGATGACAAGAACATCCAGGACGCCATGCGCGCCCTGATCGGCCGGCTGCAGATACCGCTGCTCAAGGTGGCGCTGCTGGACAACGCCTTCTTCACACGCAAATCCCACCCCGCCCGGCGCCTGCTCAACCGCCTGGCCAGCACTGCAGTGGACTGGGAGGAAGAGGACGGCAACCAGGACCCGCTGTACCTGAAAATACAGAGTATCGTGCAAACCATCCTGGACGAGTTCGATGACGACATCGGCCTGTTCGAAACCCTGCTGGCGGATCTCGAGGATTTCCTCAGCCAGGAAGAAAAACAGGCCGAAATCCGCGCCGAGCGGTCGGCCAGGATCATGGAGGGCAAGGAACGGCTGGACGAGGCCAAGTCCACCACGCTGGAGGAAATCGAACCCCGCATCAGCGATGAGCAGAACCTCGATTTCATACGTGATTTCGTCACCACGCACTGGAAGAACCTGCTGTTCATCACCTGCGCCCGCCAGGGCAAGGACAGCACTGCATGGAAAAACGCGGTGGCGACCATGGATGACCTGATCTGGAGCGTCAAACCCAAGCACACGCGCGAAGACCGGCAGAAACTGGTCAGCATGCAACCGGGACTGCTGACCCGACTGCGTGAAGGCATGGAGCGGCTGTCCATTCCCGCCACGGAACGCGACGACTTCATTGCCATGCTGATACGCGCCCATGGACGCACTGCGATCAACACGCCGGACGCTGACGTCGCCGCTACCCCGCCAACGCAGGACGACCACACCGACAGCACGGTGAACGAGGCAGGGGACGCCGGGGCACCGCACTCTGAAGACGACACAGCCGACGAGCAAAAGGCAAAACCGCCGGCAAAGAAAATCGTCGCGCAACCGGCCCCGGAGATCAATGACGACTTCACCGCCAGGGCGCGCCAGCTGACTACCGGCACCTGGGTGGAATTCAGCGGCAGCGATGGCCAGCGTCAGCGTGCGAAACTCAGCTGGATCAGCCCGATCACCAACACCTACCTGTTCACCGACCGCAAGGGACTCAAGGCCGGCAACTACAGCCTGGAGGAGTTTGCCCTGTTACTGCGCTGCGCACGCGCGCGGATACTCGACAGCGCCCCCCTGATGGACCGGGCGGTCAGCACGGTGTTCGAGGAATACCAGAAGCACTGATCAACCGGGGACCCGTCACGGCCGGGTGCTGTTGAGCCCGACAAAACTGCCGCTGTTGTCTTCCGCCAGCTTGCGCATCAGCGCGGCAAAACGCACCGTGTTGACGGGCAGGCCGCCCTGCGCAAAGATTACCGGGAAGCCGATGGCATGGATGCGTACCCGCCGTTTACCGGAACGATCGGCACGGTTCAGCTGATCAACCGTATCGATCACCGCCTGGATCGAACCGCGCGCGAAGTCATCCCCGAACACGTACAGGCTGATACGCTTGCCGCTGCTGTGGAAACGCCGGATGGCTGCCTCGATACCTTCCACGGGACTGGAATTGGAAAACGGCTGCCAGCCGGCAAGCCGCTTGACGATCGCCTTGCGCCGCGCCGGGGTATCCTGTATCCAGCGCCCTTTATACTGGGAGAACAGGTAGTCGCCCATGTCGTTCATGACCTGGATACCCTTGACCTGCGGGTAGATATCCAGCACTTCCTTCACCTTCTTCAGCACCAGCGGCCAGGCGTTCTGCTGCATGGAGCCGGAGGTGTCGATGATGAAAATGATGTATTCACTGTCCACCGGCACACCGCCGATGCGTGCATCGCGGCGCCGGAAATCCGCCCCCAGCAGGCGCCGCATCTCCGCGGAAAGCTGCTGTTTCACGGTAGCCAGCTGCCCGGCAATGATGCGCTGTGCCTCGTACTCCTTGCGGGTCGCGTCGTACTGGCCGCGCAGAGAGGACCGATCTCCCTTCAGCCGCGCGAGTTTTTCCCGGCTCCGGGAAAGCTGCTGCTGCACGTTCTCTACATCACGGTTCAGCACGCTGGTCTCGCCACGCAACCGGAACCGCTCCTGTTCCAGTCGCTGCACCAGCCCGGTGAGGTCGACCGCCAGCTTTTCGATCACCCGCGGTTCGGCAATCTTGATAATCACCAGCAGCAAGATGATGGCCCCAAACCCACAGGACACCACGTCCAGGAAGGACAGGTTGAAAATATCGATCGGGCGCCGGCTGCGACGGGTCACGGCCAGTCCCTCGCCGGCGTAATAAAGGAACCCTGCGTATCGATCGCCAGCTTCCAGTAGGCCGCCGCCGCCCAGGCATCGCCTTCCATCGGCAGAAGCAGGGTATTGACCGGGATACCGGCCGGCAGGTTGCGTACCGCCGCGCTGAAATGTTCCAGGCGTTGCTCGGGGGAGACCGTGGTCCGTTTGGGCCGGTTACGGCCCTGGGTGGGCAGGCCATCGGTGACCAGCAGGATGTTGTCCGGTGCGGGCGAAAGCTTCCTGGCCACTGCAAACGCCCGGTACAGGCTGGTCCCCTCCTCCGGCACCTGTTTGCGCAGGGCGTTGAGCACACCCTCCACCTCTGCGCTGCTGCCCGCCTTCAGCCAGCGATCCTTGCCCGTCGCCAGTACCGGGCGCGCACGGGTATTGAAAACGTAGAGCTGGAAGGAAGCACTGGCCGGCAGGTTGCTGACCAGCCATTCGGCCGTCGCCAGCGTGCGTTTCCACTTGGGTGCCGTGCGTTTCTGCGCCGGGTCCATGTTGCGCCGCCGCACCACGTTGACGATGGTTTCATCCAGCATGCTGGCGGACGCATCGACCAGGATCAGGATACGCTTGCCGCCTACCTTTAAACCGGTCAGGTACTGGCGGTCCCCGTCGCCGGTTACCCGGTGCACCCGGGCACCCTGCTCACCGGCTTCCGGCGCCTGCAGGCCCAGGCGCTTCTTTTTACGGTCCAGGCTTTTGAGATCGGACGTAAGCTGGTTGACGTGTGCCCGGTTGGCCTGCGTTTCCTTTGCCATCCTGGCGATCTCGATCTTCAGTTCGCGGATGTCCTCTATCACCCGCTCGGTCGCTCCCTGGGTGGCCTGTAGTTCCGTGTCGGCCGCCTCCAGACTATTGCGCAACGTCACCTGCCGGTCTTCACCGACCAGCACTTCCTGTTCCAGCTTCACCACTTCGGAACGCAGGTCGGCGAAGCGCTCGCTGCGCGCCTTGACGGTATCGTGGTTGAGGATCAGGACCAGCAACACCACGGCACCAAAACCACAGAACATGATGTCGAGGAAGGACAGCGAAAAGGCGGAAACGGGGCGGCGTTTCATGGGCTTGTGTGCGGGCTGCGGGAGCGGTAATCCGGCCCTGGTGGCAGACGGAAGGATTCGCGCCGGAGGGCGGCGCTCCTACGGGGTATCGTTTCCGGCCGGTGTGAAGGAGAACGCGGCACGATTCACTGGACCTTGAGGCGACGCACCAGCCACTGGTCCACGTAGCGTTCGCTGTCGAATACCAGCCGTTCCTGCATCAGCTGCAACTGGTGGATGAAAAACATCAGCACAATACTGATCACCAGCGCGATAAAGGTTGAATTAAAAGCCACGCCCAGGCTGGCGGTAACACCGGTGATATCACCCTCCACTGCGCGGTGTGCCTGCCCCAGCGCATCGCCGATACCGCGCACGGTGCCGATAAACCCAACCGAGGGAATCGCCCAGGCGATGTACCGGATGATGGACAGTTCCGATTCCAGCCGTTCGCCTTCCGATTCACACACGGCACGTGCAGCGGTCGACACATCCTGTACATTGCGCGTCGCCGCAAAACGTTCAATCGCCGTCAGCAGAGTACGCGGCAGCAATGACTCCCGCGCCCGGGCGGGCAGCGAGCGCAGGCGTTCGGACAGGCTGCGGGTATCCTCCAGCCCCACCGGCATATTCTCCGGCAGGCCGAGCAGGTCCTGCTCCAGCAGTTTCTGCTGCAGGTACACAGCACGCCCCTTGTAGGCCAGG
>DRQL01000314.1 GCA_011371465.1 Gammaproteobacteria bacterium
CGCCAGCGGAACGCCCTGGTACGACATACCCGTGACTTCGGCAATCATGCGGTACATTACAAAGGTAGGGTCCGGCGCCATGATCACACGCCCGGGCTGCGCCACCGCCAGCGCCAGCATCTGGATCAGTTCATCCGAGCCGTTGCCCAGCAGCAGCTGCCTGTCTTCCGGCACCTGCATGGTCTGTCTGAGCAGCGCGGACAGCGCCTGCGCGCCCGGGTCCGGGTAGCGGTTCAGCTCCACCTTGCGCAGCACGTCCAGCCATTGCTCGACCAGTTCGTCCGGCCAGCGGTAGGGGTTTTCCATGGCGTCCAGCTTGACCAGCTCGCCCGGGTCCGGCACGTGGTAGGCGCGCAAGGCCTGCACCTCGGGACGTATCCAGCGTTGCGGGGTATTGCCGTCCGTGCTCATTTGGCGGGAATGCGGTACTCGGCCGACCGCGCGTGCGCCGTCAGGCCTTCACCGCGCGCCAGTACCGAAGCGGTTTCCCCCAGGTCGGCAGCGGCCGCTGCCGAGCACTGGATCAGGCTGGAACGCTTCTGGAAATCGTACACCCCCAGCGGCGAGGAAAACCGCGCCGTGCGCGAGGTCGGCAGGACGTGGTTGGGGCCCGCACAGTAGTCACCCAGCGCTTCCGCCGTGTAGCGGCCCATGAAGATGGCGCCGGCGTGGCGGATGGACGCCGCCATGCGCTGCGGGTCTTCGACCGACAGCTCCAGGTGTTCAGGGGCAATGTAGTTGGCCACCTCAACCGCTTCGTCGAGATCGCGTACCTGCACCAGGGCGCCACGGCCGCTCAGTGCTGACTCAATGATTTCGGCACGCTCCATCTGCGGCAGCTGCCGGTCGATACTGTCGGCCACCCGGTCCAGGAAATCCGCGTCCGGGCTGACCAGGATCGCCTGCGCATCCTCGTCGTGCTCGGCCTGCGAAAACAGGTCCATGGCGATCCAGTCCGGGTCGGTCCGCCCGTCGCACACCACCAGGATTTCCGACGGGCCGGCGATCATGTCGATACCGACCTTGCCGAACACCATGCGCTTGGCGGTCGCCACGTAGATATTGCCGGGCCCGACAATCTTGTCGACTGCCGGCACGGTTTCGGTGCCGAACGCCAGCGCCGCCACGGCCTGCGCGCCGCCAATACAGAACACCCGGTCCACGCCGGCGATGGCGGCGGCCGCCAGTACCAGTTCGTTACGCACGCCGTCCGGGGTCGGCACCACCATCACCAGTTCACTGACACCGGCCACCTTGGCCGGGATGGCATTCATCAGCACCGACGAGGGGTATGCCGCCTTGCCGCCGGGCACATACAGGCCGACCCGGTCCAGCGGCGCGACCTGCTGCCCCAGCAGCGTGCCGTCCGCTTCCGTGTAGGACCAGGACTCCAGCTTCTGGTGTTCCGCATAGGCCTGCACCCGCTGCGCCGCACGCTCCAGCGCCGCACGCTGCGCTTCCGGGATCGACTCCAGCGCCTGCTGCAGTCCCTCCTGCGGGATTTCCAGCTCGGCAACACTGGCGGCCTGCAGGCGGTCAAAGCGCTGCGTATAGTCCAGCAGCGCCCCGTCACCGCGGCTGCGCAGTGCCGCAATGATGTCGCGCACCGTGGCTTCGACCTGCTGGTCCGCGGACTCTTCCCAGGCCAGCAGTCGATCGAGCTGCACATGGAAATCGCGGTCGCTGCTGTCCAGGCGCTGTAGTCCTACGCTGTTCACGCGGCGTTCTCCTGGCGGCGCACCGCTTCGGCAATCTGGTCGATAAACGCCTGCACCCGGCGGTGCTTGCGTTTCATGGAGGCCTTGTTGACGACCAGCCGGGAACTGATGTCCGCGATGCTTTCCAGCGGCATGAGGCCGTTGGCTTTGAGGGTGTTGCCGGTATCGACCACGTCCACGATCAGGTCGGATAAACCGACCAGCGGCGCCAGTTCCATGGAACCGTACAACTTGATGATTTCCACCTGTATGCCCTGCTGCGCGAAATACTCGCGCGCGCTGTTGACGTACTTGGTGGCGATGCGCAGCCGCTGCGCCTGTTCCGACCAGGGGCCGCGCCCGGCCACCATCAGGCGACAGCGCGCAATGCCCAGGTCCAGGGGTTCGTACAGCCCGGCGCCACCGTGTTCCATCAGCACGTCCTTGCCCGCCACGCCCAGGTCGGCCGCGCCGTACTGGACATAGGTCGGCACGTCGGAGGCGCGGATGATGACCAGTTTTACATCGTCGTGGTTGGTATCCAGGATCAGCTTGCGGCTGGTTTCCGGGTCATCGATCGCCTCGATGCCGGCGTGCGCCAGCAACGGCAGGGTCTCCTTGAAGATGCGCCCCTTGGATAGCGCAATGGTCAACGGTTCGGACATGCTGTGTGCCTGAGAAAGTCGTGCGTCCGACGACGCAGCAGTGTTACTGAATCTGTTTTGCCGACTGTTCCGGCGTCAGGGTGCGGAACGACAGGGCGTGTACCGCGCCCTGCATGACATCACCCAGCGCCGCATACACCATCTGGTGCTGCTGTACCCGGGATTTGCCTTCGAACGCGGCGCTCACGATGGTGGCCTCGAAGTGGTCTCCATCGCCCTGCACCACGACCTCGGCCGAGGGAATACCGTCTTCTATACGCTTTTTGAGTTCATCTGCCTGCATGTCCGGGCCCGTTGTCGGTTGGCGAAAACAGGAATCATACTATAAGCGGGCCGTGCCCGTTCAATCACGCTGCAGCGGCAACACCTGGTCCAGCGAACTGACCCGCGCCAGCGCCAGCATCTGCTCGGGGATATTGAAAAACCGGACCTTCTTTCCGGATTGACGCGCCAGCCGCATGCAGGCCACCAGCAGCGCCACCCCGGCGCTGTCCGAGCGCTGCACCGCGCCCAGGTCCACGTCCAGCGCCTCGCGCTCGCCAAACCGGGCCCGGCAACGCTCCCAGAGGGCGGCGACCGAATCGAAGTTCAGGTCCCCGCTGATTTCCAGTCGATCGTCCTTTCCCGGCTGAATGTCTGCGCTCAACATGCCCGACCGTGCCTACTGGTTCCCGCTCTCGGCACTGTTGAGCAGGAACTTGCCCACCAGCTTTTCCAGCACCAGTGCGGAGGCAGTGAATTCGATCTCGGAGCCGTCAACCAGAAAATCTTCGGACCCGCCCGGGTCCAGCGCCACGTACTGCTCGCCCAGCAGGCCGGCGGTATAGATACTCGCCACCGTATCGTCCGGGAAGCGGTCATAGGACTGGTCCATTTCCATGGTCACCACCGCCTCGTAGCGATCGCTGTCGTAGTCGATGCCGGCCACCCGCCCGACCAGCACGCCACCGGCCATCACCGGCGAACGTACTTTCAGACCACCGACATTTTCAAAACGCGCGATCACGGTGTAACTGCTTTTTGCGGAATAACTGCTCAGGTTGCTCACTTTCATGGCCAGCACAAAGAGTGCTGCCAGGCCGGCGGCAATCAGCATCCCGACCATCAGTTCCGTGGTTTTGCTCTGTTTCATGTCAGGCTCCGAACATCAATGCGGTCAAAACGAAATCCAGGCCGAGCACGGCGAACGCGGAATACACGACGGTTCGCGTTGTCGAGCGACTGACACCTTCCGATGTCGGCACCGTATCATAGCCCTCGAATACTGCAATCCAGGTGACCACCAGCCCGAACACCACACTCTTGATGACACCGTTATACACGTCATCGTACAAATCGACCTTGGACTGCATCTGTGACCAGTAGGCACCCTCGTCGACACCCAGCAGGCCGACACCGACAAAGTAGCCCCCGTAGATTCCCAGGGCACTGAAGATGGCGGCCAGCAGCGGCATGGAGATGAATCCGGCCAGGAATCGCGGCGCAATCACGCGGTGTATCGGGTCCACCGCCATCATTTCCATGCCTGCCAGCTGTTCGGTGGCCTTCATCAGGCCGATCTCGGCGGTCAGCGCCGAGCCCGCCCGCCCGGCAAACAGCAGGCCGGTCACCACCGGCCCCAGCTCGCGCACGATCGACAGCGCTACCACCACGCCCAGGGACTCCTCGGCGCCAAAATCCACCAGGGTATTGTAGCCCTGCAGGGCCAGCACCATGCCGACGAACACCCCGGACAGGATAATGATCGGCAGCGACAGCACGCCCACCGAATACAGTTGCGCCACCAGCAGGCGCGGCCGGACCAGCACAGCCGGGACACCGACCAGGGTCTTCAGTGCAAACAGGTTGGCGCGCCCCAGCGTCTCGAAAAAGCGGAAACCGCCGCGGCCGAGTCCGCGTATCCAGTCAAGCATTCAGCAGGTCTTCCATGTAGTCCCGGGCAGGATAGTGAAAGGGAACGGGGCCGTCCGGCAGACCCTGCATGAACTGTTTGACCAGGGCGGAGTCCGTTTTCCCCAGGGCTTCGGGCGTACCCTGGCCGATCACCTTGCCCTGGGAGATGACATAGACGTAATCCGAAATGGCAGCGGTTTCCTGCACATCGTGCGACACGATGATACTGGTAAGTCCAAGCGCATCATTCAACAGGCGTATCAGCTGCACCAGCGCACCCATGGAAATCGGGTCCTGCCCGGTAAAGGGTTCATCGTACATGATCATCATCGGGTCCAGCGCAATGGCGCGCGCCAGCGCCACGCGCCTCGCCATGCCGCCGGACAGTTCGCTGGGCTGCAGGTCACGCGCACCGCGCAGACCGACGGCCTGCAACTTCATCAATACCAGGTCGCGGATCATCGCCTCGGGAAGATCGGTGTGTTCGCGCAACGGGAACGCCACGTTGTCGAACACGTTGAGGTCGGTCAGCAGCGCGCCCGACTGGAACAGCATGCCCATGCGCCGCCGCAGTTCATACAGTGCCTTGCGGCCGAGTTCCTGCACCGGCAATCCGTCCACCTCGATACTGCCGCGATCCGGCGTGAGCTGGCCGCCGATCAGGCGCAACAGGGTGGTCTTGCCGGTGCCGCTCGGACCCATGATCGCGGTCAGCCTGCCGCGCGGAATATCCAGGTCCACACCGTCGAAAATCACGCGATCACCGCGCGCAAAATGCAGGTCACGGATTTTGACCAGGGTTTCAGAAGCGGCCGGGCCGGCTGTTTCAGCACTGCGCTGCATCTTGTTTTTACTGACCGTCCATGAGAATCGTTGCCGCATTATACGGAAACCGGCCGCCATGGGAGTAGCCCGGCCGGATTTCTTCAGCGCGCTTCGGTTTTCTCCGCCCCGCAGCGTGTACAGCGGTAGCGGTTCACCAGGCGCCCCTGACGGCTGTCAAAAGGTGTATCCACCACGCGCCACTTGTGGAAACCGCGCCGGCACAGGGTGTTGCCGCGGTGTTTTCCGGCCGCGGCCGGTTTTTTGAACTTCACCACATTGCCCATGCACCGGCTCCGCATTCCATCACTCATTTGTCCCCGTGTGTTTTAACCCGCTACTATACGCCCCCTATGTGGGTCGAGCTTGTCGCCGTTATTGCTGGTTTCGCCTTGCTGGTCTGGGGGGCGGACCGCTTTGTCATGGGCGCGGCCGCGACCGCCCGCCTGCTGGGGGTTTCCCCCCTGCTGATCGGCCTGACGATTGTGGGTTTTGGCACCTCCGCGCCCGAAATCCTGGTGTCCGCGGTGGCCTCCCTGCAGGGCAACCCCGGCCTGGCGATCGGCAATGCCATCGGTTCGAATATTACCAATGTTGCGCTGATTCTCGGCACCACGGCCATGGTCATACCGCTGGCGGTCAATTCCGGAACCATGCGCCGTGAACTCCCCATTCTGATCGGTACCACGGTATTTGCCTACCTGCTGCTGAGCGACGGCAAGCTCGGCTTCGGTGACGGGCTGGCCCTGCTCGCGGGCCTGCTGGTGATGCTCGGCTGGGTGATCCATGTCGGCCTGTCCTCGCGCGACAGCAAGGATCCCATGGCCACGGAATTCGCCGCCGAAATCCCCACCGACCTGAGCCTGGGCCAGGCCCTGTTGTGGTTGCTGGCCGGCGGTATCGTGCTGATGATCGGATCACGGGTGCTGGTGTGGGGCGCGGTGGATATTGCCCATCATTTCGGCGTCAGTGACCTGGTCATCGGGCTGACCATCGTGGCCCTTGGTACCAGCCTGCCGGAACTGGCTGCATCGGTGGCCAGCGCGCTGAAAAACGAGCCGGATATCGCCATCGGCAATGTCATCGGCTCCAATATGTTCAACCTGCTGGCGGTGCTAGGGATCCCGGGTATCATCAGCCCTTCGGTGGTCGACCCGGGCGTGTTGAGCCGGGACATGCCCATCATGGTGGCCCTCACGGTGGCCCTGTTGCTGATGGCCTACGGGTTCCACGGCAAGGGCCGCATCAACCGGCTGGAGGCCGGCCTGCTGCTGGCCGCCTATGCGGGCTACCAGACCCTGTTATACTTCACGGCCGTTAGATAGAAGCAGCTGCCGATGAACGATTCGACCCTGAAAAAACTGGGCCTGGCGGTGCTGGAAACAGAATCCGCCGCCGTAAACGCACTGAAATCGCGTATCGACGACGATTTTGTGCGCGCCTGCCACTACATGCTCGACTGTGAGGGTCGCGTGGTGGTGATCGGGATGGGCAAATCCGGCCACGTGGGCAGCAAGATTGCGGCCACGCTGGCCAGCACCGGCACACCGGCCTTTTTTGTCCACCCCGGCGAAGCCAGCCACGGTGACCTGGGCATGATTACCGCCAAAGATGTCGTGCTGGCGCTGTCCAACTCCGGCGCCACCGAGGAAATCCTGACCATACTGCCGATCATCAAGCGCCTGCACGTTCCGTTGATTGCGCTGACCGGCAACCCGGATTCTGCGCTCGCCGAAGCCGCCAATGTCAACATCGATGTCGGTGTCGCTGAGGAAGCCTGCCCGCTGGGCCTGGCGCCGACAGCCAGCACCACGGCCGCACTGGCCATGGGCGACGCACTGGCGATTTCGCTGCTGGAAGTACGCGGCTTTACCTCCGATGATTTCGCCCGCTCACACCCGGGCGGCAAACTCGGTCGCCGCCTGCTGCTGTTGATCGACGACCTGATGCATACCGGGGAACGGGTACCCAAAGTACGTTCCGGCACACTGATCTGCGACGCCCTGCTGGAAATTACCCGCAAGGGCCTGGGTGCCACGGCCATTGTCGATGATCACGATATCGTGCAGGGTATCTTTACCGATGGCGACCTGCGCCGCACGCTGGACCACGCCGTCGACCTCAACGCCACCCCGATCGACGAACTGATGACCCGTGACTGTACGCTGGTCTCGCCGGGCCTGCTGGCAGCCGAAGCACTGCAGATCATGGAAGACGGGAAATTCAACGCGCTGCTGGTGGTGGACGACCATAAACAACTGGTAGGAGCACTCAATATGCACGACCTGTTACGTGCGGGTGTCGTATAGGACCATGCAGGACATTCTTGAAAAAGCCGCACACATCAAACTGCTGATTTTCGACGTGGACGGCGTGCTGACCGATGGCAGCCTGTTCATCGACGACCAGGGGCAGGAATACAAGGCCTTTCATTCACAGGACGGTCACGGCATCAAGATGCTGCAGAAGCACGGTGTGCGCTGCGCCATTATCACCGGCCGCACGTCAAAACTGGTGGAGCACCGCATGCGCAACCTGGGTATCGACCTGATCTACCAGGGCCAGCACAACAAGCTGGAAGGCTTTGCCGACCTGCTCGCGCGCGTGGACCTGGAGCCGCAACAGGTAGCGTACGTGGGCGATGACGTGGTCGACCTGCCGGTAATGCGCAAGGTCGGGCTGGCGATTGCCGTCCAGGATGCCCACCCCTGGGTGATCAGACATGCGCACTGGCAGACACCCCGTGCCGGCGGCCGCGGCGCGGCGCGCGACGTGTGTGAAATGCTGCTGGAAGCACAGGGCAACCTGCAGCAGGAGCTGGAAAGCTACCTGTGACCTGGAACCGGCACTGGCGGATGGTCGCCACCCTGGCCGGCCTGAGCCTGGCCGCCCTGTGGCTGTACCTGTACACCGGCCGGCTGGACCGGCAACGCGAAGACGATTCGCCGCAGCCCGACCTGACCATCATCCAGCCGCGCCTGACCACCTTCAACCTGCAAGGGCAGGTACGCAGTCAGCTGTACGCCGAGCGGCTGGAACAGTGGCCGCACGAGGACGGCGCCCGACTGACCGAACCACGGCTCACCCTGCACGACCGGATGCAGCGCCGCTGGCTGGCAACGGCGCACCGCGGCCGCACCCGTTCCGGGGACCGCTCCCTGCTGCTGGAAGACCGTGTGGTGCTGAAGCGGGAACCGGACCATCATGGCCTGGTCATAAAAACCGGTAAACTGCACATTGCGCAAAACGGCGACACCATCGAAACCGACGACGCGGTTGTATTGACCTCCGGGAGCTGGCATTTTACCGCCATGGGACTGCGCACACGTCTGGACCGGCAGCGACTGGAGCTGCTCAACAAGGTACGAGGCAAACATGAATAATCTGTGGAACCGGTGTGCGCTGCTGGCACTGAGTCTCATTCCGGCGAGCGGCTGGGCACTGTCCAGCGACCGCGAACAACCCATGCTGATCGAGGCCGACCGGGCCGAACTCGATGACACCAAAGGCATCAGCATCTACCGGGGCAACGTCAAGGTCACCCAGGGCACGCTGGTACTGACCGGCGAACTCATGACCGTCTACAACCAGGGCAACGATGTTGAAAAGGTCATCATGGAGGGCAAGCCGGCGACCTACAAACAGCGGCCCGACAACAAGGACCAGGATGTGCGCGCCAGGGCGCAGCACATGGAATACTTCACCAACCCGGAAAAAATCGTGCTGACCGGACAGGCGGAGGTCGACCAGGCGGGCGACGTACTGCGCAGCGAGCGCATCGTGTACGATGTGCCCACGGACAGGGTCAATGCCGGCACCGACCAGCCGAACGAACGGGTACGCATCACCATTCAGCCCAGGCCCGGCAAGGACAGGAAGAAACCCGTCAAACCATGAGCCGCCTGGATGCCCGAGAGCTGAGCAAAACCTATTCAGGCCGTGCCGTCGTGGACGGTGTATCCCTGCACGTGGACAGTGGCGAGGTGGTCGGTCTGCTGGGTCCCAACGGCGCCGGCAAAACCACCTGCTTCTACATGATCGTGGGCCTGATACCCAGTGACGGCGGTTCGGTATGGCTGGACGACCTGGAACTGACGCGCTTTCCCATGCACGTCCGTGCCCGCAACGGCGTGGGATACCTGCCGCAGGAAGCCTCGGTATTCCGCAAGCTCAGCGTGGAGGACAACCTGCTCGCGGTGCTGGAGATGCGCAAGGGTTTAACTCCGCGGCATCGTGCCGATAAACTGGAAGAGCTGTTGCAGGAACTGCATATCAGTCACCTGCGCGACCAGAAGGGCCTGAGTCTGTCGGGCGGGGAACGACGGCGCGTGGAAATTGCCCGGGCGCTGGCGATGGAACCCCGCTTTATCCTGCTGGACGAGCCCTTCGCCGGCGTCGACCCGATATCGGTCATCGACATCCAGCGTATCGTGGAGCACCTTACCGAGCGGAATATCGGGGTGCTGATTACCGACCACAATGTGCGCGAAACACTGGGCATCTGCAACCGCGCCTACATTATTGGCAGTGGCCAGACACTGGCTGAAGGACCACCGGATGAGATCTTACAGAACCGGAAAGTACGCGAAGTCTACCTCGGCGATCATTTCCGGATGTGATCCCAAAAAATACAGCGATAAACTACCCACTGGCATAATAAATGCAGTAAACTCTGTACCTGCAACCGGAAGCCGTGGTTTCGTCAACCGGGGAACAGAGATCCAGCAGCCTTTATGAAGCAGTCCATCCAGCTCAGGCTTGGTCAGCACCTGACCATGACACCGCAGTTACAACAGGCCATCCGCCTGCTGCAGCTGTCCACGGTGGAACTTCAGCTCGAGGTCCAGGGCGTCCTCGATTCCAACCTGATGCTTGAACCCGATGATGTCGAGGTCCCCACCAGCGCCGAAAGCAGCGCTGAGGCCGGGCAGGAAGCCCGCAACCAGGCGGAAATCGAGAGCAACGGAGAAACGGCCGCCAACTCCCCGGAAGCCGAGGTTTCCAGCACCGCGGAGACCATCCCGGAAGACCTGCCGGTCGACACCAGCTGGGAAGACACCTACGACATGGGCGCCACCAGTTTCAGCGCGCCCGCCGATAGTGACGGCAGGGACTTTTTCGAGACCCACGGGGGCAGCGGCGAAAGCCTGCACGAACACCTCACCTGGCAGCTCGATCTGACCCGCTTCAGCGATATCGACCGCACCATTGCCCAAACCATCGTGGATTCCATCAACGATGACGGCTACCTGAACGCCACCCTGGAAGAACTGCTCGAGGGCCTGCGCCTGGACCCGGAATCGGAAATCGGCATCGAGGAAATCGAGGCCGTATTGCACCGAATACAGCACTTTGACCCGGTCGGCGTCGGTGCCCGCGACCCGGCCGAGTGCCTGATTATCCAGCTGCAGGCCATGGACCCCGACACCCCGTACCACGCCCAGGCGCTGCAACTGGTGCAGGAACACGTCACACTGCTGGGAAATCGGGACTATAATCAACTTATGCGACGTATGAAGCTGTCCGAAACGGAGCTTCAGAACGTGCTGAAACTGATCCAGTCACTCAATCCGCGTCCCGGGTCACAGATCACCAGCGCCACGCCGCAATACGTAGTACCGGATGTATTTGTCTTTAAAAACAAGAGCAAGTGGCAGGTGGACCTGAATATAGAAGCAGCGCCCCGGTTGCGTATCAACAGTCACTACGCGAGCCTGGTGAAGCGCGCCGACAACAGCGAAGACAATACCTACCTGCGTAACCACCTGCAGGAAGCCCGCTGGTTCCTGAAAAGCCTGAAAAGCCGCCATGAAACCCTGCTCAAGGTGGCGCGCTGTATCGTCGACCGGCAGCGTAACTTCTTCGAATACGGCGAAGAGGCCATGAAACCGCTGGTGCTGCGCGACATTGCCGAAGCGGTGGAAATGCACGAATCCACCATTTCCCGCGTCACCACGCAGAAATACATGCACACCCCGCGCGGCATCTACGAATTCAAGTATTTCTTTTCCAGCCACGTCGGCACCGAGGACGGCGGCGAATGTTCCGCAACCGCGATTCGCGCCATTGTCAAAAAGCTGATTTCCGCCGAAAAGCCGACCAAGCCCCTGAGCGACAGCAAGATTGCCGCCCTGCTGTCAGAGCAGGGCATCAACGTAGCCAGGCGGACCATTGCCAAGTACCGCGAGTCAATGGCCATCCCCCCTTCCAATGAACGTAAACGCCTCGCTTGAGGCCATGGACGAGGAGTATCTCCATGCAGATAGATGTCACCGGGCACCACG
>DRQL01000315.1 GCA_011371465.1 Gammaproteobacteria bacterium
CCAGTTCCCGTCGCGGCAGATCCTGCTGGAGGAAGCACGCAAGATCAACCCGGATATCCAGCCGGGAGAGTTTATCGAAGAACCCATGGAATCCGTGGAGTTCGGGCGCATCGGCGCACAGACCGCCAAGCAGGTGATCGTGCAGAAGGTCCGTGAAGCGGAACGTGCCCAGGTGGTGGAAGCCTACCAGGACCGCATCGGGGAACTGGTGACCGGTATCGTCAAGCGCGTGGAGCGCGGCAATGTCTACCTCGACCTGGGCGGTAACGCCGAGGCCATCATCTACCGCGAAGAGATGATCCCCCGCGAGGCGGTGCGTCCCGGTGACCGGCTGCGTGGCTACCTGCACGACGTGCGTACCGAACCGCGCGGTCCGCAGCTGTTTGTCAGCCGCGTGGCGCCCGAGTTCCTGGTCGAGCTGTTCAAGCTGGAAGTGCCCGAAGTCGGTCAGGACCTGATCGAGATCCTCGGTGCTGCGCGCGACCCGGGGCTGCGTGCCAAGATCGCGGTCATGTCCAACGACCCGCGTATCGACCCGGTCGGAGCCTGTGTCGGTATGCGCGGTTCCCGTGTGCAGACGGTATCCACCGAGCTGGCGGGCGAGCGTGTCGATATTATCCTGTGGGACGAGAATCCCGCCCAGTTTGTCATCAATGCCATGTCGCCGGCCGAAGTGGTATCCATCGTGGTCGATGAGGAAAAGCACAGTATGGACGTGGCGGTCAGCACCGAGCAGTTGTCGCAGGCGATCGGCCGTGGCGGTCAGAACGTGCGCCTGGCCAGTCAGCTGACCGGCTGGGAGCTGAACGTGATGGACGAGGCGCAGGCGGCGGAAAAAACCGAAGAGGAAATGCAGAAGCTGCAGAAGCTGTTCATGGAAGACCTGGACGTCGACGAGGAAGTGGCCGTCATCCTGGCGCAGGAGGGATTTTCCACGGTGGAAGAAATCGCCTACGTGCCGACCAGCGAGCTGTTGCAGATCGAGGAATTCGAGGAAGACATGGTCGAGGAACTGCGCGGTCGCGCGCGCGACGTGCTGCTGACGCGCGCCATCGCCAGGGAAGAAGGACGCGGGCAACCCGCACAGGACCTGCTGGAAATGGAAGGCATGGATGAAGACCTGGCCTTCAGCCTGGCGGATAAAGAGATTATCACCATGGAAGACCTGGCCGAACAGGCGGTGGATGACCTGATGGATATCGATGGTATGGACGAAGAGCGCGCCGGCAAGCTGATCATGACCGCACGCGCGCCCTGGTTTGCCGACGAGGAACACGGCTGAACGTCGAGGAGACACGCTAGATGACTGATGTAACCATACGACAGTTCGCAGACGTGGTGGGTCTGCCCGTTGATCGCCTGCTGGCGCAACTGGGTGAAGCCGGCCTGTCGATAGCCGGTGCGGACGATACAATATCGGACCAGGAGAAGATGCAGCTGCTGACGTACCTGCGTAAAAGCCATGGTAAAAGCGCCGCAGCGGACGGGGCGGCGGTCACGCAGCCCAAGAAAGTGACCCTGCAGCGCCGGTCGCACACCGAACTGCGTACCAAGTCGGCACGTGGCGGCACCGCCAAGACCGTCAGCGTGGAAGTGCGCAAGAAGCGCACCTACGTCAAGCGCGCCGACCTGATCGCGGAAGAACAGGACCGGCTGAAGCAGGAGGCCGACGAAAAAGCCAGGCTGCTGGCCGAACGCCAGGCCAAACTGCAGGCGGAAAAGGATGCCCTGAAACGCGCCGAGGAAGAAGCCGCGCGCAAGGCGGAGGAAGAGAGCAAGCGTATCGAGGAGCTCAAGCTTCGCAAGGAACAGGAAGCCAGCCGCCAGGCCGAGGAAGAACGCAAGAAAACCGACCAGGAAGCGCTGGCCCAGGCGCGCGCCGCCCAGGAAGCCCAGCAGCAGAAGACCGAGCAGGATCGTGGCCGGGGCAAGCGCCATGAAGGCGGTGGCGATGGCCAGACCCGCTATGGCCGCAAGGAACTGCACGTCGCCAAGGGCAAGGGCGGCCGTCGCAAGAAAAAGCGTGCCCAGCGCAGCGGGGTTTCCATTACGCCTTCGGGTGAGCACGGTTTCGAGATGCCGACCGAGCCGGTGGTGCACGAAGTCGAGATTCCGGAAGCCATCACTGTCTCCGAACTGGCACAGAAAATGTCGATCAAGGGCGTCGAACTGGTCAAGTCGCTGATGAAAATGGGGGTCATGGCCACCATTAACCAGAGCCTGGACCGGGATACCGCCACGCTGCTGGTGGAAGAGCTGGGGCATATTGCCAAACCGGTGTCGGACAATGACCTGGAAGAAGAGATCGAGAAGCTGGCCGAGCAGGAAGTCAGCGGCGAAAAAGTGCCGCGTCCGCCGGTGGTCACCATCATGGGCCACGTCGACCACGGCAAGACGTCCCTGCTGGACTATATTCGCAGCACACGCGTTGCAGCGGGTGAGGCAGGTGGTATCACCCAGCATATCGGTGCCTACCACGTGGAAACGCCCAAGGGTACAGTGAGTTTCCTGGATACACCGGGTCACGCCGCGTTTACCGCCATGCGTGCCCGCGGCGCCAAAGTGACGGATATCGTGATCCTGGTCGTTGCCGCGGATGACGGGGTCAAGCCGCAGACCATTGAGGCGATCCAGCACAGCAAGGCGGCCGGTGTGCCCATCGTGGTGGCCGTGAACAAGATCGACAAGCCGGAAGCGGATCCCGAACGGGTCAAGACCGAGCTCGCGCAGCACGAAGTGATCCCGGAAGACTGGGGCGGCGACGTGCAGTTTATCGAAGTATCGGCGAAAACCGGCCAGGGAATCGATGCATTGCTGGACGCTATCCTGCTGCAGGCGGAGTTGCTGGAGCTGACTGCTGTCGAAGACTGCCCGGCACGCGGCATCGTGATCGAATCCACCCTGGACAAGGGGCGCGGCCCGGTAGCGACGGTGCTGGTGCAGAACGGTGTCCTGCGCAAGGGCGATACCCTGATCGCAGGCCAGGAGATGGGGCGGGTGCGCGCCATGTTCGATGAGTCCGGCAAGGCGATTGATTCCGCCGGTCCGTCCATGCCGGCGGTGGTGCTGGGCCTGTCCGGCACACCGGGTGCGGGCGAGGATGCGCTGGTGATCAACGATGAACGCCGTGCGCGAGAGCTGGCCGAGTTCCGGCATCAGAAGCAGCGCGAGATCAAACTGGCCAAACAGCAGCAGTCCAAGCTCGAGGATATGTTTGCCAACCTCGGCAAGGGCGAGCAGACCAGCCTGAATATCGTTCTGAAAGCAGACGTGCAGGGCAGTGTCGAGGCGCTGCGCGAGGCGCTGACCAACATTGTGACCGAAGAGGTGACCGTCAAGATCGTTTCTTCCGGTGTGGGCGGCATCAATGAGACCGATGCCAACCTTGCCGTGGCATCCAACGCCATCCTGATCGGCTTCAACGTGCGCGCAGACGCTACCGCGCGCAGTGTGATCGAGGAGCACGACGTCGACCTGCATTACTTCAGCGTGATCTATGAAGCCATAGACCAGGTGAAGTCAGCCGTGTCCGGCATGCTGTCACCACATGTCAGCGAAGAGATCATCGGTATTGCCGAGGTGCGCGATGTATTCCGGGCGCCCAAGATCGGCGCGATTGCGGGTTGCATGGTGACTGAAGGCGTGGTGCGCCGCAGCGCCCCGATCCGCGTGCTGCGCGACAACGTGGTCATCTACGAAGGCGAGCTGGAATCCCTGCGCCGCTTCAAGGATGACGTCAACGAGGTGCGCAGCGGCATGGAATGCGGTATTGGCGTCAAGAACTACAACGACGTCAAGGCCGGCGACCAGATCGAAGTCTTTGAGCGGGTGGAAACGGCGCGTACGGTGGAGTGATCCACCCGACCCGTTTCCTGTTGTCCGAGTAACACGAGTAGTTGACCCGTTATGCCCAGAGATTTTCCCAGAACCCGACGTGTTGGAGAACAGCTGCAGCGTGAACTGGCGGCCCTCATCCGCGACGAAATCGACGACCCGCGCATCGGCATGGTGAGTATTTCGGGGGTCGAGGTTTCACGCGACCTGTCACACGCCCGGGTCTTTTTCTCTACCCTGGCCATTTCGGGCGAAGAACAGGACCCGGAGATATCCCGGCAGGTGCTGCAGGGCGCGGCCGGTTTCCTGCGCCGTCTGCTGGGGCAGCAGCTGGCGCTGCGCCACGTGCCCCAGCTGCATTTCAAACAGGATCATTCGCTGCAGCAGGGTGCCCGGCTGAGTGCCCTGATCGATTCCGCCGTGCGTGCCGACCGGCACCACGACGATGATTCCGATTCGGATAACTGAGGTAGACACGCTTTATGGGACGACGCCGGGTCAGAGGTAGAGACGTCAACGGGATACTGCTACTGGACAAGCCGTCCGGCATCACCTCCAACGATGCGTTGCAACAGGTCAAGCGCCTGTACTATGCAAAGAAAGCCGGTCATACCGGCAGCCTGGACCCGCTCGCCTCCGGCGTGCTGCCGATCTGCATGGGCGAGGCGACCAAGGTGTCCGCCTTTCTGCTGGATGCCGACAAGCGCTACCAGGTGCGCTGCCAGCTGGGGGTGCGCACCACGACCGGTGACGCCGAGGGTGAGGTGGTGGAAACCCGGCCGGTGCTGCCCTGGAATGCGGAGCAGCTGGAAACCGTCCTGGATGCCTTCCGTGGCCATATTGAACAGATCCCGCCCATGTACTCGGCGCTCAAACACCAGGGACAGCGGCTGTACAAGCTGGCGCGCCAGGGCGTGGAAGTGGAGCGGGCACCGCGACCGGTGGATATCTTCGAACTGACGCTGACCGGGCAGGGCGACGACTGGATCGACATCGACGTGCATTGTTCCAAGGGTACCTATGTCCGCACCCTGGCCGAGGATATCGGCGAAAAGCTGGGTTGTGGCGCCCATGTTTCCGCCTTGCGGCGCAGCATGGTCGGCCCCTACGGCGACACCGACCTGGTGACGCTGGAGCAACTGCAGGACCTGAAGGAAAACGATATGCCCGCTATGGACCGGCTGCTGCTGCCCATCGAGTCGGCGCTAAGTCAATGGCCGGACGTGGATTTATCCAGCGACGCCGCTTTTTACCTGCAACAGGGGCAGCCGGTGCTGGTGCCGCATGCCCCCACCAGCGGCTGGGTTCGCCTGTACGAGGGGAACCGTCATTTCCTCGGTATGGGTGAAATACTCGACGACGGCCGGGTGGCGCCGCGGCGTCTCATGAAGAGCGCCTGAGACGAACCCGGGACCGTTTGGTGTATTTACCCCGCCGGGCTATTGAGAACAGGGGGTTGCGCGGTTAAAATACCCCGCTTTCGTCTGGCCTGTTCGCTGGATGAAATCTTTTTTGGAACGATTTCCGGAGTTAATTCAGTATGGCTTTATCAACCGAACAGAAACAAAAGATCGTGAGCGACTACCAGCGCTCCCCCGGCGACACCGGCTCACCCGAAGTGCAGGTTGCATTGCTCTCTGCCAATATCCAGGAGCTGACGCCGCATTTCCAGGAACATAAACATGATCATC
>DRQL01000316.1 GCA_011371465.1 Gammaproteobacteria bacterium
ATCCCTGCGGCAGACGGTCTTGATCGGGCGCTACCGGTTCCATGTCCTCACCTGTGAGCTCGCTCCAAAGTTAACGGGACAGCAGTGGGGAGGGAGACCTGATTACTTGCGTCGTACCGGCGCAGTTCGGACGAATGTATGGCGAGTACATCAGCGCCTCCGCAGCAGGCCGGGTGGATATGGCTACACGAAGAAATTAACGGACTTGCCCCGGGCCCGTTCAGCGATGGCTTCCGGGCGGGTATTATTCAGGTACTGGTGGATAGCGGTGCGGGAAGAGTTGCCGCTATCGCGCTGTTCGTTGGCATACCTGGCCCGGCCCATATTGTGTTCCGCGACAAAGCCGCGCGTGGACTGGTAAGGCGTACGCTCGCGCTGCAACAGCTCTCCCTGCACGACCCGTTCGAAGGACTCACGACTGCGTGGCCGCTGACCGGTCCTGCCCGCGGACTCGACGGCTTCCACGGAAGCAGACGGTCTGATGGTCCTGTTGTGTACCGGGGCTGCCTGCGGGGCAAGCACGACCGGGACTCTGCTGATGTCCATTTGCGAGGGCTGTCCTGTGCGTACTATCGACTTAGAGCGCGTGTTCCGGGAAAAAGTTTACACCTTTTTTCAGTCCCCGCACCCTGCCAGAAAACCGTCGAAAACACCCTCTCTGCAGCCGCATCAATCCCTTTTACATCAACAGCTTGGAAGCACTACTTAAAACGGCTCATCAGGCTGGAATTCCCGTCGACCGGAGAACGCATGCGCCAGCGTGCCACTGTCGATGTATTCCAGTTCCCCACCCATGGGCACGCCGTGCGCGATGCGCGTGGTGCGGATACCGTGTGCACGCGCCAGCTCGCTGATGTAGTGGGCGGTGGCCTCACCCTCAACCGTAGGGTTGGTAGCGAGAATCACCTCCTGGAGTTCGCCGCTCGCCAGGCGCCGGTCGAGTCGATCCAGCCCGAGCTGTTCGGGCCCGATACCATCCAGTGGTGACAGGTGCCCCATCAGCACAAAGTAGCGCCCGCGGAAACTGGTGGCCTGTTCGATGGCGTCAACGTCAACGGGGGTTTCCACAACGCACAGCAGCTTCGCATCACGGCTGTCGCTGGCACACAGGCTGCAAAGCTCGTGCTCGCACAGGGTACGACACTCCGCACAGTTCGCGACTTCCTCCATGGCCTGCGCCAGCACCCGCGACAACTGCCGGCCGCCTTCGCGGTCGCGTTCCAGCAGGTGAAACGCCATGCGCTGTGCGGTCTTGTGGCCAACGCCCGGCAGGCACCGCAGTGCATCCATCAACTGGCTGATCAGGGGGGACGCGGACATGGAGGCCGTCTAGAACGGCAGCTTCATACCAGCGGGCAGATTGAGGCCCGAAGTCAGGCCCGACATGCGCTCCTGGGTCACCGTCTCGACCTTGTGCGCAGCGTCATTGATGGCCGCCGCCACCAGGTCTTCGAGCATGTCCTTGTCTTCACCCACCAGGCTGTCGTCGATCACCACGCGCCGCGCTTCGTGACGGCCGGTCATGGTGACCTTCACCAGCCCGCCGCCGGACTCGCCGGTCACTTCCAGGTTGGCGATCTCTTCCTGCGCCTTCTGCATATTGGCCTGCATTTCCTGGGCCTGCTTCATCAGGTTTCCGATTCCACCTTTCATGCTTTTTCTACCTCGGTCTTCAAGTATCGACGGGGCGGATGCTTTCCGTGTGCAGGGTCGCATCAAACGCCTTTTGTATGGCCTTTACATTCGGGTCTTCGGTGATCGCTGCCACCGCATCCGCCTGGCGCATCTCGGCACTGCGGCGCTGTTGCACCGCCGGCGTGTTGTCGGTGCTGTGCTGCGTATCCACTTCCAGCCTGAGCGTACGCTGTAGGCAGTCGCACAGCGATTTTTCCAGCCGTTGCAGGCGTTCCTTGCTGAACAGCTGCCGGTGATTGCCGTCCAGCACCAGTTGCCAGCAATCGTCACCACGGCGCTGCACCGAACAGTTCATCGCCAGTTCGCGCAACATGCCCTTGAGCTGCATGGCCTCGATCAACACCGGCCACTCGGCATCCGCGGACACCGCGACCGGCTGCGCGGCAGCCTGCTTCGGTGGCGGCGGTGCGGCCCTGACCGGGCGTGCGGCCGTGTCCGGTTCCGCGGTCGTCGTCGCTACCGGCCTGGCCGGTGTCGTCACCCTGTCCGTCGTGGCCGGACGAAACGCCAGCATACGCAACAGCACCATTTCCAGGCCACCGCGCAGGTCCGGCGCCAGCGGCAAATCACGCCGCCCGATCAGACCGATCTGGTAATACAGCTGCACATCTTCGGCCGCCATACGCGCCGCAAGTTCCAGTATCCGGTCGCGTTCTTCCAGGTGTTCGTCCACCGCGTCGGGCAGGGTCTGGGCAATGGCCAGTTGCTGCAGGGAGGTCAGCAACTCGGCCAGCAGCGCCTCGTAGTCGGGCGCCTGCTGCGACAACTGTTCCACGATCGCCAGCAGTGCGGCACCATCGGCATCCGCCAGCGCTTCCAGCAAGGCCATGACCTGCCCGCGCTCGATGCTGCCCAGCATGCTGCGCACTTCCGGCTCGTGCACCGCACCGGCACCGAAGGCAATGGCCTGGTCCAGCAGGCTGAGCGCGTCGCGCATGCTGCCGTCCGCTGCGCGCGCCAGCAGTTGCAGCGCTGCGCTGTCGGTGTCGATTCTTTCCGCCTCCAGCAGCTGTTGCAGGTGGCCGGTAATGAGCGGCATCGACAGGCGTTTGAGGTTGAACTGCAGGCAGCGCGACAACACGGTGGCCGGCAGCTTCTGCGGATCGGTGGTGGCCAGCAGGAACTTGACGTGCGGCGGCGGCTCTTCCAGCGTTTTCAACAGCGCATTGAAACTGTGCGCCGACAGCATGTGGACTTCGTCGATCAGGTAGACCTTGTAACGCGCGCGCGTCGGTGCGTACTGGACATTGTCCAGCAGCTCGCGGGTGTCCTCGACCCTGGTGCGGGAGGCGGCATCCACCTCGATCAGGTCCACGCAACGGCCTTCATCGATTTCCACGCAGCTGGAACACTCGCCGCAGGGCTCGGCGCTGACGCCGGTTTCACAATTCAGGGACTTGGCAAAAATACGCGCCACGGTGGTCTTGCCCACACCACGGGTGCCGGTAAACAGATACGCATGGTGCAGCCGATCGTGCTCCAGCGCGTTGACCAGGGCGCGCAGGACGTGTTCCTGGCCCACCATCTCGGCAAACTTGCGCGGCCGCCATTTCCGGGCCAGGACCTGATAACTCATGAAGTTTCCGGTGATTATCTCTTACGGCGCACCAGTATAATGGAGGCGACCCGTACCAGCCACACCCCGGCGCCCAGGTCCACTGCTGCGGCTGCTCCCTTCCGGGCCTGACCGGGTTCACAGTTTACTGTCGCGAGGGGACCGATACAGGTCACCATAACGCGTAAAAAACCGGCCCTGCCGGCCGGCGCGGGCATTGTAGCAACTCATCGCACATTCAGCCATTTGCCGGTCACCCGGCACCACCAGTGGCGGCCGCGAACCCTGCAATCCGTAACGGAAATAGAAATCCTGGATAATACCTGATAAAATTAGTCAACTATTATCGAGCAGTAACAAAAACGGGAAGGAGCACGTCAACATGCAAGCAGAAGTAAACGGAAAAGTCATCGAGCTCAGCGAGGCCGGGTGGCTGAACAATCTGGACGAATGGAGCGAAGAACTGGCGGTGGAAATCGCCAAAAACGAGAGGATTCCGGAGCTTACCCAGGAACACTGGGACATCATCAACCTGGCGCGGGAATATTTTCACGACAATGGCACGGTGGCCGAGCCCCGCACTTTTTCCAAGCTGATGAAGAAAAAATACGGCAAGGACCGCAGTGACCAGAAGTACATCTATTCACTCTTCCCGACCGGGCTGATCAAGTGCGCCAACAAGGTCGCCGGGCTGCCCCGACCGAAAGGCTGCAGTTAGCAGCCCGGTTCACGACTGGATCCAGGTGTTCACAGGACACTGGCAAGGCCCCTCCTCCCCGGGGGGCCTTTTTTATCCGGCAAAAGACCCGGATCTGCCCTGGCCAGCCGCTGCGGTTCACCGGCCAGGCTGTTTTTGATGCTCCCGGGCTGATGCCCTAAACTCAGTCACTGGTTACTATTGCCTGCAAAACAATGAATGTCGAACTGGTCAGGTTTTTTCAGGAACAGAAAGAATCACTGGATATGATTCTCGATCTTATCCCGGTACCGGTATTTACCAAGGATAAAGAAGGCCGCTACCTCAGCTGCAATACCGCATTTGAAGAGTTCATTGGCGTATCCCGCCGGAAGCTGATGGGCAAAGGCGTGTATGACCTGTGGCCCGGGCCGCAGGCCGATATCTACCATGCCAAGGATAAGGAACTTTTTGACAACCCCGGGATACAGATCTATGAAACCAGTGTAATCACAACCTCCGGCAGCGAGACCTCGGTGCAGTTCCACAAGGCGACGTTTCTGGACGCAAAAGGGCAGGTCGCCGGTTTGCTCGGCGTGATATTCGATCGCACCAAAGAGAAAACCCTTGAGAACAAGCTAAAACACCTGGCTCTCGTCGATACACTTACAGGATTACGTAACCGCCGCGCGGGGATCGAAGCAGTAAACCGCCTGATTTCAGAAAGCGCCAGGAAGCAACGGGCCTTCAGCATGGCGATGATGGATATCGATCATTTCAAAAAAATCAACGACACCTGGGGACATGCCGGCGGTGACCGGGTGCTGGAATCCGTGCAGGGGATCTGCAAAGGGATCCTGCGCGAATATGACTTCATATTCAGGTATGGCGGAGAAGAATTCATGCTTTGTTTTCCTGATTCACACAGCGAGGAAACCCGGGAGATCGCTGAACGATTGCGAACCGCATTTGAAAGCAGCCCGATAGTCGTCGGCGGGGAAGATTCCGTACAGGTCACTGTAAGTATAGGCATCGCCTCCTACCCGGAGCACGGCGATGACGTGGAAGACCTGACCCGGGCCTGTGATTCAGCACTGTATGCCGCAAAACACAGCGGTCGCAACCGCGTCAGACTGGCATAATGCACCATGAACCGCTCCTGAATCCTGCAGCGCGGCACGGCAGCTGAAGCCGGCCCTTGAATGGACACCCTGACGCACGCACTGCTGGGTGCGCTGGCCGTGCGGGCTGCCTTCCCCGCCGCGCGCTCCCGGCAAGCACTAACCGATCGGCAACGCATGGCCGTGGGCGCTATCGCGGGGGCCTTCCCGGACATCGACTACGTTGCTTCCTGGGTCGATCCGGTCGTTTACATGACACTATGGCACCGGGGCATCACCCATTCCTTTGTGCTGCTGCCACTGTGGGCGCTACTGGTGGGCGTGCTGCTGGCATGGCTGTTCAAACAGCATCGGGCCTGGCCCTTTACCAGCCTGCTGGCCGGTGTAGCCATCCTGTCACATATCCTGGCTGACCTGATCACGGTGTTCGGTACCCAGGTACTGGCCCCGCTGTCCGGCTGGCGCGCCAGCACTGGAACGACTTTTATTATCGACCCCTGGTTCTCGGCCATCGTGCTGGCGGGTTTCATAGCAGGGCTGAGCGGAAAAATGCGGCGGCTGCCGCGTATCAGCCTGACCTTGCTGGCGGCCTATATCGGTTTCCAGGGCCTGCTCAAGCACCAGGCCCTGTCACTGGCGGATCAGCGAATAGCGCAGGAGGACCTGGGCGATGCCAGCGCGACGGCGCTGCCGCAACCGGCTTCTCCTTTCAACTGGAAACTGGTTATCCGGGATGGCGACCGTTACGAGGTGGCGTATGTAAACCTGGCCGGTGGTTACAGAACGGACGGCACCGGAGAGGGATTCTGGAACGGCATATTCACCACCTACCGGGCAGCGGACAAACTGGCCTGGAAAACATACCGACGCTTCGGCGACCACCACAGTGACTATATCCGTACACTCTGGGAAAACCCGCAGCTGGATTACTTCCGGCGATTTGCCGAATTCCCGGTGCTGTACCGGATCGATAACCGCAGCGACAGCCACTGCGTATGGTTTACCGACATGCGCTATGTCCTTCCCTATATGACGCCGCCCTTTCGCTACGGGCTGTGCCGGGACAGACCTTCAGCCGCCTGGAAAATGAAACGGCTCAGGAGTAACAACCCGGGCCCGATCAGACACTCCCCTGCAGGAGTTGTCCCCTGACCGCGAAAGCACACCTCAACCTTCGCGCCGAAGACCGGCGCTCCTGCGAGGGCGAGGAGCCGAAACGATTGTGTTTTATCACGGCCCCCTGGCACAGGATCACATCGGCTGTTTACCAAAGCTTCGGTATGGCACCTTTTCCCGGCGTGGTGCCGGGTGAGCGCGGAGTACGCGACAACGCCGGGGCACGCCGACTCACGGGCGGCACTGCGATCTCACCCGTCATTTTCCGCGTCACCAGCAATTCAAAACCCAGCGCCTGTGCCGCCGGCAATGACTCCGTTGCAATAGAATACACATTCAACCGGCCGGTAGACGCTCCACACATGCTAATGTGCACCCGCCCGTCGGTTCCCTTGCGGCTGGATTTAACCTCGATTCCGTTTTCGGAGAGTTCCCTGGCCATATCCTCCAGCGAGGTCTCGCTGCCTCGCTGGCACTGCAGGCTGCCGTCATATTTATAGACCTCGACCAGTGGCCGGTCGAAAATCCAGACACCGAAACCGGGGGCATCCGTGTGTTTGCCGGTCATTTTCTTCCAGTCATCCGCATCCACCACCAGCACGTTGGCCTTGCCGGTCGGGGTTCCGCAGGCGCCGGGCAGCGCAAACGGCACAGTACGGGACGAGCTGGAAAGCACCTTGACGCCGGCTTTTTTCAGCACTTCCGCCGCCTGGTCCGGGCCGGTGCTTTCAGCTTCCCGGCAGTGGATGGAGCCGTCCAGCTGGTAAACGCGGATGGTCTCGCCCGCCTGTACGGCACCGGTCAAAAACAACAGGGACACAAGAAACAGTTTTGCTGCCATAGCGTTTACTCCCACCACAGGATGTTCAGTACACAGCAGTTTACCCTATCGCTTCGCCGGTTACCCGGACAGCACAGGATAAATCACGCCTGGCCGCGGGTGATCTCTTCCATCCGGCGGACCAGGCGTGCAATCTGCGCCCAGTCGTGCATGACGATATCCTGCGCGTGCGCAAGGTGATTGCGCAACGACTCCAGTTCCTTCACGGAACGTTTGGCGGCACTCTTTGATTCAAAGCCCAGCCGCTCCAGTGAGTCTTTGTCGTTGATCAGTATCTGCGCCTTGTCCGAGAGTTGCAGGCAATCGATCAACTCGCAGTACTGGTTACGCCGCTGCCGTTCGTTCTGGATCTGCCGGGCTTTCTCCAGGCGCCCCGCCGAAACGACGGACTGCCAGGCGGCATCCGGGAAACGCTCCCGGATCAGCTGCACAATGCCCATTTCCACCATGGTCACGATACCGAACAACCACATGCGCACCATCGGTTTATTGATATCGTCGCGGCTGATCATGCCCGCAACCCCGCCCAGCATGGTGACAAAACAATAGTCATGGCGGGTCAGCACATGGATGACATCCGCGAACGTCGCGCTGCCCGGCACGACCTGGTCTACCGTAAAGTGCCGGAAATTCTCGCCGGCATGCTCGCCCTCCACATCTGACAGCCGCAGGTAACCCTGCACCACCCCGTTCACTCTCACACTGGCCACCTCACAGCGCTGGTGCCTGAGCGCTTTCGCCACCTCTTCGTGGTTAGTGTCTATATCGAAGGACAGCAGGCCTTCGGCGATATCCCGCGCGGTAAACAGCTCCATGAACATGCGCCGGAAATGCGCATTGTCGAAACCGGCAAGTCCGAGCGTGTCCGGTGCCGGTTCGGGCTCCTTCTGGGCTGCCCTGGGGAACCCCAGTTGCTCCATGGCGGCGGCATAGACCCGCACGGCATCCTGGAACAGGCGTTCGTCACCCTCCTCCAGCACATCGAGCAGGGCCCCCATCTCCACCAGGTACACGCGGGCAAACCGCGGGTCGTGTTTGGTGATGTCCCTGCAATTGTCGATCAGGTCGGCGAGCTTGACGGTCTTGGCGCGTGCCGATGCCTGGGCGGTGTGATCCCGGTCGATCGCCTTGCGCGTGGCCCGGTTGCCGTCACTCGGCTTGCTGACATCGCTGAGTTCCTCCACCAGCTCGGCGACCGGCAGGCCGAACTCCGCCTCGATGTCTTCCAGCGTAGCGGGCGTGTCCTCCACGGTATCGTGCAACCAGGCTGCCGCGATGGTTTCCGGGTCGTCGGTAACCTC
>DRQL01000317.1 GCA_011371465.1 Gammaproteobacteria bacterium
CGCGGACTTCCCCGTCTATGCCATTAGCTGGATCGTAGACGGTCCCACCACTCAGTTTGATCAGCATAACGGTCCCCCGGCCTATAGATGATCGGTGATGGACTGCAAAACGCTGGATACAGGTAACAGGCCGGTGTTGCGTAGCGGTTTTAACGGCAGCACAACACCGGTGTCGCAGCGGAAAATGTTGCCGCTGTGGTCGATCCCGGGCGTCGCGACCGGTATAAAAACCCGGGGCGGGATATCGCATTGCATACCGGCGCGGCCCAGGACGATCACATCCGTACCGGATTCCGGTGGTGTTCGCCGGGTATCGAATGCCGATATCCACAGTAACAGATCCGTTTCCTGTTCGGATAGCAATCGCTCGGCCGAGAACAATACAGGGTCAAAATGCGGCTTGCCCGCGGCCAGGCTGAAGCGGGTCGAAAAACCTGTTTGCCACGTTGAGACCTGCGCAAAAGTGTAGTCGCTGTCACTACCGCCGAGTGGTAAAGCCGAACAACGGGTGGTGGCGTTCAGGTCCCTTACCAGTCCGCAGATTGCCTGTACGGTCAATTCGGCATGCGGGACGTCAAGTTCCGCATTGTTCCAGGTCATGACGCTGTAGCGGGCATCGCGCAGGCGCCGCACCAGTTCAAGCAACTCGCATTTCCGGATGCCAGCGACGCTTTCTGCCTGCAAAGGCTGGTCGTTTACCAGGGCGCGAAGGGCCATGGCGACATCGCCGAATTGCCCGGGTATGCAGGGCAGGTGAGTTATCCGCCTGTTTCCGGACGGTATATCGACGGTATTGTGTTCGCCGATCAGGACCAGTTCACGCTGTCCGGTGTCCTGTCCGAACATGGATTCCGCGTTGTTGAAAAAACGCTGGTAAAAACGCGGTGTGCGTCGTGATGTTGCGTTGCCGAATACTACCAGCAGGTCAACACGATTGCGCACTTCGGTAAGCGTGGTCGTCATCCAGCCACTGTCCTGTATTGCCAGTGTATTGCGTAACATGGCCGTACTGTTCATGTGATCGAGCATGGCGCCGATGCGGTCTGCAAGGTGTAGCGTGGCACGCGCACCGGCAACATCTGTGGCCAGGCCGCCGAACAGCGGATATTGTGAATTGCGCAACAGGTTGGCAGCGTGGGTAAAAGCTTCGTCGAAGGAACAGGTGCGGCCGTGTATCTGTGGCTGGCGGTTGAGCGCGGTAACCGGGGGCAGCGATTGTTCGAATCCACTCCGACAAAGCGAGCAGTCGCTGTCCGCGACCTGCAGCTGTCCGTTATCGACCTGCACCGTCAGGTCATCACAGCATAAACCACAGAATGTGCAGGTTACGTTGCGGTGAAGCCTGTTTATGGTGTGTGTCTCCATTTTGCTGCAACGTGTCTGAAGGCCGGTATTGGCAAGCCTGGTGTCCGCGTCAGGCGACACGGACACAGCGATTCTTTGCTGAGTGACCAGCATGGATCATGCCAGTCGTCGCCAATATCAGGAATTACCCGCCCTGATCAGGTAAAGCCCGCTCTCAGGCAGCTTTTCCGGGAACCGGAAAAAATGCGCCTGTGCCACTGTCACGGCTATCGTGCACAAACTGTTACAACCTGGGTCAAGAGGCGTTACACACTGTTGCATCGGTATCGCAGTGCGTCACGGATCACTGCCCAAGTAGCGTGAAAACACAGGAAATACTTAACTGGCATGCACGTTGCTCTAGTTCATGCATGCGTAATACACCGGCTTACGATACACAGTTCGAATCCGTGCGGGTGGAGGCGCCGGCACGTCTTCACCTGGGTTTTATGGATCTGAACGGGAGTCTTGGACGCCGTTTCGGCAGTCTGGGCCTCACCCTGGAAGGCATCGCCACCGAAATCGAAGTCCGCCCCTGCCGTACGTTGCAGGTTGAAGGTCCGGTTTCGGCGCAAGCGCGCGTGCTGGGCTGCGCAGCTACCCTGATCGAAAAACTTGGACTGCCACGCGGCGTGTGTATAAGGATCCACCGTGCCATTCCCGATCATGTCGGTCTGGGCTCCGGTACTCAGCTGACTTTAGCGGTCGCCGTCGCTCTGACGCGCCTTTATGGCATTGATTTGACGACGCGTCGCGTGGCAAAACTGATGAACAGAGGTGCGCGTTCCGGTATCGGCATCGGCGCTTTCGATGCGGGCGGTTTCTTAATTGACGGTGGACGCGGGGCCAGGAATGTTCCACCGCCGGTGATTTTACACACCGCATTTCCCGAAACCTGGCGATTGTTACTGGTTTTTGACGAGAGCGGTACCGGTATCCATGGCAGCGAGGAAAAGGCGGCCTTCAGGGCGCTGCCGGTATTTCCCGCACACCAGGCTGCGACGCTTTGCCGACTGGTGATGATGCAGGCTCTGCCTGCACTCGCGGAACAGGATTGCGAGAGTTTCGGTAATGCAATCAGTCGGCTGCAACAGGTGGTCGGCGATTATTTCGCGCCGGCGCAGTGCGGACGTTATGCCAGCCCGGAAGTGGCCCGGGTGCTGGACTGGCTGGCGGAACAGGACATCAGCGGCGTTGGTCAGAGCTCCTGGGGACCCACCGGCTTCGCCATTATCGACAGCCAGTTGCGTGCTGATGCCTTGCTGCGGGCCGCAGAGGAACGATTCAGTGACAATCCCCGGCTGCGTTTTACGCTCTGCCGTGCCCGTAATCGCGGCAGTCGCATCAGGACAGTGCGGAAATCTGCGTCACATATGGTTTTGCGTGCTGCCATGTAAGGCTGTGTTACAGGAATAAAGGAATGAGCAATCCCTACATATTGCACATGATTACCCCGGCCAAAAATCTCAGCCCGTTTGATGTGAACATGGCTGTTGATGCCGGATGGACGACGGTGGTTCCCTACACACAGGTTGCAACGGCGGAAGTGAACGGCCTGGTACAGGATGCGATTTTCTCTCGCGGCCCCAAAAATGTGTGCCGCACGGGTATGTTTATCGGTGGTCGCGATGCCAGTGAAGCAATGGATATGTTACAGCTGGCGCAAAATGCAATGGTACCCCCTTTTGAGATTTCCGTGTTCGCCGATCCCAGCGGCGCTTTTACGACAGCGGCCGCCCTGATTGCCGCTGTCGAACAGCAGTTGCATAAAGTACACGCTACCAGCCTGGCCGGCCAGCGTGTCTGCATCTTTGGCGGTACGGGGCCTGTGGGGCAGGTGGCTTCTGTACTTGCAGCGCGCACCGGTGCAACAGTTTCCATTGTCGGTCACAAGAGCGACGAGCACCCGCGCCAGGTGGCTGCAGAATGCAAGCAACGCTATAACGTTGATCTCGAAGCGGCGGACGGCAGCAGCGATACACTGAAAGAACAAGTAGTCGCGGACGCCGATGTGGTGCTCGGTGCCGCCAGGGCAGGAGTGCAGGTGCTGTCAGGCCGGAACCTGAGTGCCGCGAAAAAACTCAAGGTGGCGGCGGATCTGAACGCGGTTCCGCCGCCAGGTATCGAAGGCGTGGGACTGATGGATGACGGCAAGGTGCTTGAAGGCCTGCACGGTGCCGTCGGGATCGGTGCGCTGGCTGTAGGCAACATCAAGTACCAGGTTCAGCAGGCATTGCTTCAGGACATGGTGGTCAAGGGGAAGCCCCAGTATCTGGATTTTGAATACGCATTTGAGCGGGCCAGGGCCTATGTTACGCAACACTGACCCGATCCTGATTGTTGCCCTGTCCGGACGTGCGCTGGCGCGGTCGGCGCATGCCGCGATGATCCCGGTTACTGTGCTTGATGTGTTTTGCGACGTGGATACGCAGGTGTGGGCGAATTCCGTCAACCGCGTCGGCAGCCTGTCCGGTGGGATAGAGTTTCGGCGTCTGCCGGAAATGGCGGACCGTCTTTGTCCACCCCGGCGTTGTGCCGGTGTGGTGTATGGTGCCGGTTTTGAAGCCTGTCCCCAGGTGCTTTCGGTGTTAAGCGAGAGGCGCGAGCTGTTTGGCAATGAGGCACAGGTGCTGGCGGATATCTGCACGCCGAAAAAATTCTTTTCCACACTGGCACAGCTGGGTGTGCCGTTCCCGGAAGTGCGCTTCCGGCGTCCGTCCAGCCCGCACGGCTGGCTGGCGAAACGTGCCGGTGCCAGTGGTGGTATGCACGTACAGGAAGCCCGCCGTACCAGCGGACAGCACGGTTGTTATTACCAGCGCCGGGTGCCGGGCCGTGTGATGTCGCTACTGTTCCTCGCCAACGGTCGTGCAGCAGACGTCGTCGGAGTCAGCGAACTGTGGAATGCCGGGATCGCAAGCGCACCTTACGGCTACGGAGGCGCAGTATCACATCAACGTGTCAGCGCATCGCTGTACAAAGACTTCCGACAACTGGTTTATACCCTGACGCGGCAATGGAACCTGCGCGGTCTGAATGGTGTCGACCTGGTCGTCGATGGCAATGACTTCAAGGTGCTGGAAGTTAATGCCCGTCCTACAGCCACTGCCGAGCTTTACGATTACGAAAGTCGCAGGAGCCTGTTCAGGCAGCACCTAGACGCGTGTCGTGGCGCTGCATTGAGCAGACGCTACCGTGTTGAGCGTATGTACGCGCACCGGGTGATATACGCGCAACGCGATTTCAGTATCCCTCACGAATTCAGCTGGCCTAACTGGTGCAGTGACCGGCCCGCGGCAGGAACTGACATCCGTCGTGGCGAGCCGGTGTGCACAGTACACGCCAGCGGCAACAGCCCGTTCGGTTTGAACGGCTTCCTGAAGCGTCGTGCCCGATTTATACGGGAGACATTCGAGCCGGCCTGCACATCTCCTGATACCGTTAGCGTATACCGGTCGGGGGTCTGTTCATGACAGCCAAAGGAATGGAATCCATTCATTCTGTGGGTGGTTATCCCAGTATCAACCGGTTAACGATGCCTATGCTGGATGTCCTGTGTCGCGATGCGGCGCAGTTACGTATTGTCGAACAGCATTTGCTCAACGGGTGCCGGGTGATCGATGCCGGTATTAATACGCCCGGCGGGCTGGAAGCAGGGCGACGAATTGCCGAGCTCTGCATGGGTGGTCTGGGTCGTATCACACTAAATGGCGACGGGAAGATCGGGCGCTGGCCTGTAAGTATCAATGTGCATAGCTGCGATCCGGTGCTTGCCTGCCTGGGTAGCCAGTATGCTGGCTGGAGCCTGGCGTACGGCGAGGGAAAAGAAGCTTTCCATGCGCTGGCTTCGGGGCCGGGCCGTGTGCTGGCCGGCAAGGAAGAGCTTTTCAATCAACTGGCCTACTGCGACAGGAGTGACACCACCTTCCTGGTGCTGGAAGTCGACCGGCTTCCTCCCACAGGCCTTAGCGAAAAGATCGCGCGTGACTGCGCAATTGATGTTTCCGGGCTGACCTTGATACTGACGCCCAACCATAGTCTGGCCGGTACCACCCAGGTCGTAGCGCGAGTGCTCGAGGTAGCTATGCACAAGGCACATGCACTGGGTTTCCCGCTGCACGATATTATCGACGGTGCCGGCAGTGCGCCACTGTCGCCGCCGTCACCGGATTTCGTAACCGGCATGGGTCGGACTAATGATGCCATTCTGTATGGCGGCCATGTCCACCTGTACGTCAAGGGCAGTGACCAGGCCGCCCGTGATCTGGCCGAACGTTTGCCCAGTGCCTCTTCTCGTGATTACGGCAAGCCCTTTGCCGAGGTGTTCGAGGAGTACAATCATGACTTCTTCGCCATCGACCCCATGTTGTTCAGCCCGGCACAGGTCACGGTATCCAGCCTGGAAAGCGGCAATACCTTTCATGCCGGCGTTGTCGACGAACAGATTCTGAACCATTCATTTGGGGCGCACTGATGAACCTGCGTATCGCATTGATTACTGATGATCCGGGTTGGCACGGCGCACGCCTGTGCGAAGCATTTACCGCGCGTGGCTCCAGTGTGCGGGTGGTTTCATTGCGTGATTGCGCTATCGACCTGGTGAGCAAGACACACGGATTGCGTGTGCCGGGTTTTGAGAGTTGTCTTCCGGATGGAGTGTTTGTACGCGGTGTTCCCGGCGGCACGCTGCAACAGGTGGTGTTGTATCTGGATGTACTGCACGCACTGGAGGCCATGGATATTCCGGTTTATAACAATGGCCGCGCTATTGAGCGCAGTGTCGATAAAGGCATGACCAGCCTGTTGTTGCAGCGTGCCGGCATTCCCGTGCCACCCACCTGGGTGGTCTCTTCAGCTGAATACGGGCAGCGGATCTGGGCACAGGAGCGGGATGCAGGGCATCGGCTGGTAGTAAAGCCCCTGTTCGGTTCTCAGGGACAGGGCCTGGTACGGTTGTCCGGGGACGATGTATTGCCGCCGCTTGCGGATTATCAGGGGGTCTATTACCTGCAGCGTTTTGTCGAAGGCGAGCGTTTTGACTGGCGTGTGTTTGTCGTCAATGGCAGAGCCAGGGCCTGCATGCAGCGTCACGGCGAACACTGGATCAATAATGTTGCCAGGGGCGCGGTCTGTACGCTGGCGCCACGGGACCGGAAGCTGGAAGCGCTCGCGGAAGCAGCAGCAGGCGCGCTGGCCATGGATTATGCCGGTGTAGATCTGATGCGTGACGAATGTGGGAAGTTGCAGGTTATCGAGATTAACAGCATGCCGGCGTGGAAAGGCCTACAGGCGGCTTGCGGTATCGATGTGGCAGACTGCCTGGTTGAAGATTTCCACAACCGTTATATGCAGCGGGAAGACATTGTGGCGGTCAGCGAATGAACGGGTCTTGCCGGTCAGAAATGTTCGATACCGGCGCCGTTGCCGATGCTGTCCGTTATGCCTGTATCACCGAACTGAGTGCGCTCAAGCCGGGCAGCGTCAGTGTGCACTCGGATGGGCATGGCATGGTGGTTGACGATTTTGTGCGTAGCGCCAATGCTATCGCGCCGGCGCTGGTGGGGGCAGGCCTGTCGGTGGGTGAACGTATTCTCGCTGCTATCGAGGCGACCCGGCTGGTGGTGGACTGTAATACCAACCTGGGAATTGTGTTGTTGTGCGCGCCGCTGGCGCATGCCGCCCTGAACATCAGGCCGGGACAGTCCTTACGCGCAGCTCTGGGCGAAACGTTGCGGACACTGGATAAAAATGATACGCATCTGGCCTACGCAGCGATACTCATGGCGGAGCCGGCCGGGCTGGGAGAGGTCGCGCAACACGATGTGCGTAACAACAAACCGGATGTCGGCCTGCTACAGGTTATGCGCACGGCGCAAAGACACGATCGAATTGCACGGCAGTATGTCAATAACTACGCAGACGTCTTTGATGTCGCCGTTCCCCGCTTGTACGACGGCATGGAACGCTGGGGCGACGAGGTATGGGCCACAGCATCTGCCTATGTCGGTCTTCTTGCAAGGTTTCCCGATACGCACATTGAACGCAAGTATGGCCTGCAACTGGCGCAGGATATCAGTGCCCGGGCGAAACACCTGGATGACATGTTGCTTGATAAACAGGCGACACCACATACCCTGTTTGCACCGCTGGCGCGTTTTGATGCCGAGCTGAAGGGGAAAGGAATAAACCCGGGTACCAGTGCAGATCTCACGGTTGCGGCCCTGACGGTTAAACGGCTGCAGGCATATTTAAAGGATAGCGGGCAAATGCCCTTTTTCGGAAGGGGGACCGGCCCAGGTTGCGTTTCCTCTCCCGTTTCTTCAACAGCAAACTGAGTAAGGAGAAGTACAAATGGCGAAAATCGACAAAGTACTGGTAGGCGAGGCTCTGGCAGGTGACGGTAATGAAGTGGCGCATATCGACCTCATTATCGGTACGCGCGGCAGTGCCGCTGAAGATGCATTTTGCCAGACCCTGACCAACCAGAAAGAAGGCGTCAACGGGTTGCTGGCAGTAGTTGCGCCGAACCTTATGGTCAAACCGGCAACCGTCATGTTCAACAAGGTCACCATCAAGGGCGCCAAACAGGCGGTTCAGATGTTCGGTCCCGCACAGCGCGGTGTCGCGATGGCGGTGGCAGACTGTGTCGAGGACGGCACTATCCCTGCTGACGAAGCCGACGATCTTTACATCTGCGTGGGTGTGTTCATTCACTGGGAAGCGGAGGATGACAACAAGATCCAGGACTTCAACTACGAAGCAACCAAACTGTCTATCCAGCGCGCTGTCAACGGTGAGCCGACCGCAGCACAGGTTGTAGCCAGCAAGGGTTCCAGCGAACATCCGTTCGCTGCACACGCCTGAGCGACAGGTTATTGCCCCGGTAAACAGGGGCAATAACCGGTTTTCCTTCCCGGGTTTAATGAGGTATGTGTCATGCAATGTCTGGAATGCAAGAGCGAGCTACAAAAGCTGGATAACGAACACCTCCTGTCCTGTTGTGGCCTGACCCTGCATGAATATGCATTGCGCCACCATTTGCCACTGGATCTTGTGCTTTCGGCCGACCAGGTAAATGTGCCGGACCGGATCGAGGATTATCCGCCCGCCATACCCTGTCCCGGGGAAACAGCGCGCGGCCTGCTGCAGGGGATTCGCCTGGCCGGCCTGTTAAGGCCGGAAGGCGATTATCTGGTGATACCAGGCGATATTCGCCGTCTTGACCTGTTGCTCTGGAACCAGAGATACCTGAGTGACTTTGGTTTCTGTTTCCGGCAGGAATACCGCTTTGATACGTCAACCAACCGGGTTATTGCCGACAACCGATTGAAGGCGAGACGCCGAAACTTTTCCCGGACAGGCGGACACGAACTGTCGCTGGTAACGCCACCGGATTTTCTGATGGTATTGGCAAGCTGTGTTGCGCAGGTGGGCGAACTGCACGCCGGTTACCTGTTTATACCCGTTCCTGATCGTAACGATGCACAGGAAATTACACAATGCCTGAAACGCCACTGGAATATCAATATGGTGGTGCTGGATACCGCACAGCCGTCTGGCGGTGTGATGCTGCGCAGTTACAGGCGCCGCGACAGCGACAATCTGTTCAAAATACTGAGTGAGCTTCTGCAAACGATGCCGGGTGTATGGGAGCGCTTTCACGCTACGACACCTGAGGTAACGGTGGTCAAGGAACTGGTGTTTGATTCTGCGCACTTTATTACCGATCACCCGGCCAAGTGTTCCAATCTGCATGGAGGACGTTACACCTTGCAGGTCAAGGTGGCCGGGCGTATCGATCCTGCCAGCGCTTGCGTGATTGATTACGGCTATCTGAAACGTGTTGTAAATCAGCGTGTTGTGGAGCGCTTTGATCATCACAATCTGAATTATGTAGCCAGCGAACTGGCCTGGCGCTCCAGCACTGAAATGCTGTGTGTGTATATCTGGGAACAGCTTATCGATTACCTGCCCGGTCTGGTTGAATTGCAGCTGTATGAAACCGGGCAGTCCTGGTGCCATTACAGCGGTCCGGACCTGGACAGCTTCCAGGTAGCGGGCAGCAGTTCAGTGCTGCATCACTTCAATGAGGCGGGTCAACGCGATGCCCGGCTTTGTGCGCAGATTGCCGGCGACCGGGGAGCGAAACTCAGTGTGGTTGCCTAGCGAAAATCCGCAAGCCCGGGCGCAGTCAGTCGGCCATCGTGCAGTGCGCTGGCGAGCAGCACGCCCGCACACCCCGCAAGCTGCACGTCATTCAGGTCGTCCCGGTTGCGTACGCCGCCTGCTGCGTAGAGCGCTGTTGCGGGCGCAGCATTATGCAATTTCCGGAGCCGGTTCAGGTCGGGCCCCCGGTTTTGTCCGACACGGTCCAGGGTCATGGCGATAACCCGTCGCGGCCACAGTGCCGGCGTGTCAGGCAGTGTGGCCGGGCCGAGCAGGAACCGGCCGCGGAAGTCCAGCGAAAGGACGCCGGTTTCGTGAACAACGGCCTCCTCCAGGACGCTGACATCGGTCAGGGTTTCACTGCCCAGCACGAGTGTGGCAGCAACCAGTTGCTGCAGGGACCGGAACTGATCGACATTGCGAATACCGGCGTCTATCCACAACTGCACAGCCGGGAATGCCTGGTGCAATTGCCGCAATACGGCGGACTGGACCGGGCGGCCCTGGATCGCATCGAGATCGGCGATATAGACATCGGTAAAGGCATACAGGTCAAGCAGCCCTGCCATCACATCGAGCGGTTTGCTGGAATGGCAAAGAATGCTTTGCAGCGGCTGGTAGGTTTCACGAAGTCCGCCCCTGGCGTGAACGGCATGACCACGGGCGATATCGATAACGGGTATCAGATTCACGGTAAATACCGATGCGCATCTTTGTAGTCGAGTATATCACCGGTGGCGGCCTGATTGGTGGACCGATGTCGTCCAGGTTTCTGGCTGAGGCAGAAACCATGCTGGGCGCACTGCTGGACGATTTATCGGTTTTGCCGGACGTTCATCTGCTGGTCAGCCGTGATCCACGCCTGCCGCCGCTGGATTGCAGCTGCGACGTTTTTACGCCGGCAGTGACCGACGATATCTGGCAGGCCTGGGCGCATTGCATCAACCGGTGTGATGCTGTGTGGGCGATAATGCCCGAATCGGATGGTCTCCTGCAACGCATCAGTCGTATGACGCTGGCACAGGGACGCCGACTGATAGGCAGTCATCCGGCCGGCGTTGCAATTGCCGCCAGCAAGTCGCTGACCGCAAAATATTTACAGCGTATGAACATTGATACCGTTCCGACCTTTGACGTCGCCGCGAAGATTCCTTTCCGTGATTCGCGCTGGGTGCTCAAACCCGATGATGGTGCAGGTGGCGAGGGCGCCCGTGCTTTTGCAAGCTATAGCACCATGCGCCGCGCGTTGCAGGATCGCGATCGCTACACCGGCTATGTTGCACAACCATACGTGCAAGGCATCGCCGCCAGTCTGTCGATGCTGTGTTGCGACGGTACCGCAACCCTGCTGAGCGCCAACCTGCAGCAGGTGCACGAATCCGGTGAGGGCTTTGAACTGGAAGGTGTGCTCGTCAATGGTATTCCCAATGCGCATGCGCATTATTCATGGCTGGCACGTTCGGTTGCACGAGCGATTCCCGGTCTGTGGGGGTATGTCGGGGTTGACCTGGTACTGACCGCCGGCGGTCCGCTGATCCTTGAGGTGAATCCGCGCCTTACTGTTTCCTATGCCGGTTTGCACAGCGCTCTGGCCGTTAACCCGGCCAGGCTGATACTGCGCATGTTGCGGAAGGGCTTCGTACTGCCGCCCTGTACACCGGTATCCTGCTGGAGTTCCAGGGTTGCCCTGGATGTGTCTCGTGTCGCCTGACGATATTATCGGCTGGGATCTCGGTGGTGCGCATCTCAAGGCGGCACACCTGGATGCGCAAGGTTATGTGCTGGCGGCGGTCCAGCTGCCCTGTCCGCTATGGCAGGGTATTTATTTTCTGCAACGCAGTGTGGATGAAGTGCTCAATCGCTGGGGGGCGAATCCGGGGCGGCACGCAGTCACCATGACCGGCGAACTGGTGGACCTGTTCAGTTCACGCTCGGAAGGGGTGCATGCCCTGGTTCGTGTGATGGAAGACCGCCTGTGGCCGGCGCCCGTCGACCTGTTTGCCGGTACACGCGGTTTCCTGCCGGCAACGGCCAGCCGTAACGCCGCGGAGTCGATTGCTTCCAGCAACTGGCTGGCGAGCGCGTCGTTTGTGTCACGCCACCTGCCGCAGGCCCTGCTGGTCGACATCGGCAGTACGACTACCGATATTGTAGCCGTCGGCGGTGGCAGTGTGCTGGCGCAAGGTATGAACGATCACGCGCGCATGCGCTGTGGTGAACTGGTGTACAGCGGGGTGGTACGTACCCCCGTGATGGTCATGGCGCAACGTGTACCGTTCAACGGCGTATGGGTGCCGCTGATGGCGGAACACTTTGCCGTAAGCGCCGATGTCTACCGCCTGACCGGTGAGTTACCCGCGCACGCGGACCAGCACCCTGCCGCGGATAACGGGCCCAAGACCCGTAAGGGAAGCGCACGTCGGCTGGCGCGTATGCTGGGCCTGGACCTGGAAGCAGCCACACTGGCGGACTGGTGCCGGCTGGCGCGGTATCTTTCCGATCAGCAGATGCAGGCCCTGCTGGCCAATATTGATCTCGTCCTGTCGCACCATGACCTGGACGCTGATGCACCACTGGTGGGTGCCGGGGTTGGCCGCTTTTTGGTCAGACGCCTGGCGCAGTGCTGCGGCCGCCCGTATATTGATCTGCTGTCTTTGTTGAAAGCCGAACGTCTGGCAACGGGTGACCCGGTAGACTGTGCACCGGCGGTTGCAGTCGCCTGGTTGGCGAGGTGTGCCTGATGGCTCGGCCGATGCTGACTGAAATCCCGTATCACCCCGACAGTGCCGCACTGTTTGACGCCGTCGCCTGCTGGCCCTGGGCGGTATTTCTGGACTGCGGCCGGCCGTTTGTCGAGCAGGGACGTTATGACATTATTGCCGCAGATCCCATGCTGGTGGTGACCACCCGGGGCGGATTGACCCGCGTACAGCGTGGTTCGGGCACGAAAGTGTCCAGTGCAGATCCGTTTGCTGTTTTGCGCAACTGTCTGGGTGAACCCGGCGAGTCGCTCAACGGTCTGCCGTTCAGTGGCGGTGCGCTGGGTTATTTTTCCTACGACCTGGGGCGCCGTATCGAATGCCTGCCGCAGCAGGCTGAAGACGCTGAACAGATCCCGGAAATGGCGGTGGGTGTGTACGATTGGGCGCTGGTGGTGGACCATCGGGAGCGCCGCAGCTTTCTGGTATCCCAGGGACGTGACAGGCGCACAACACTTCGCTGGGCGGACTTGCTGTCGCGTTTCCGCCGCGCCGGTCCCGGGCGTCGGCATCAACGGTTCCGTGTGCTGGAGCCGCCGCAATCCAACTTCGATTTCGAACAGTACGCCGATGCCTTTCACCGCATCAAATACTATATTGGCCGGGGTGATTGTTACCAGGTGAACCTGGCCCAGCGTTTTGATACGCGTGTTGAAGGTTCGCTGTGGCAGGCTTACCGCACCCTCAGGGAACGTAACCCGGCGCCATTTTCGGCTTATATGAATACACCGTATTGCCAGGTGCTGAGCTGTTCCCCGGAGCGTTTTCTGCGGGCGAACGATGGCGTGGTGGAAACCAGACCCATCAAGGGGACACGACCACGTTCGCTGCACCCGGACCAGGACCGGCGACTCGCACAGGAGCTGCAGCGCAGTGCCAAGGATCGTGCCGAGAATGTCATGATTGTGGACCTGATGAGAAATGACCTGGGCAAGGTCTGCACGCCCGGCACGATTCGGGTTCCGGCATTGTTTGAAGTTGAAAGCTTTGCCACGGTACATCACCTGGTGAGCACGGTAAGCGGTGAACTGGATGCGGGCCGCGATAGCCTGGACCTGCTGCGCGCCTGTTTTCCCGGCGGCTCCATCACCGGGGCGCCGAAACTGCGCGCCATGGAGATAATCGAAGAACTGGA
>DRQL01000318.1 GCA_011371465.1 Gammaproteobacteria bacterium
AACAGCGAGCTGCCCATCATGGTGACATAGGCCTGCCAGCCCGTAAATCCGTTATCTGTAAACAGCACGGTAACCAGGGCCGCACCGCCATAACCAACGACGACCGCGGTCAGCAGGATCATCATGTGCCCGAAAAACTTGCCCATCACTACCTGCCAGCGCGCCACCGGGTAGGTCAGCAACAGCAGCATGGTGCCGCGCTCGAACTCGCCGACCAGCGCATCGAAGGACAGTAACAGCGCGATCAACGGCAACAGGTAAACACTCAGGCTGGTGAGACTGACCACGCTGACGTCCAGCGCTCCGGCTCGGACGGTACCGGTGGGTGCCGACCCGACCAGCAGCAATGCCAGCGCCGTAGTACCCAGCAAAATGATGGCTGCGGCCACCCAGCGATTGCGCAGGCCGTCGAGAAATTCATTCATGGCCAGTATGCCGATGGCCCTCATTGCGGCTGTACCTGCTGCATGTAGTGGTTGTAGATGTCATCCAGCCGCGGCGGCACCACGTCCATATCCTCGATGACATCGCCAAAACCGGCAATTTTCCGGAACAGCACCATCCTGGAGGCACCCATACAGGACAGATCGATACCGTGATCATTGAGCCGCTGTACTTCACCTACCGGCGCCAGGCGCTCGGCGATATCGGCGGCGTGCCCTGCGGCCACCCTGAGCCGGACCACCAGCGGCAGACTGGCCTGCTGTGACAATTCGGACAGCGTCCCACAGGCCACGATAGCGCCGGTCTTCATAATGGCGATGCGATCGGCGCGCGCCTCGACCTCGTTCAGGGAATGCGACGAAGTCAGCGAAGTAGTACCCGACAGGCTGAGGGTATCGATCAGGTCATAGAACTGCCTGCGCAGCGTGGGGTCCAGGCCGCTGGTCGGTTCGTCCAGGAACAGCAGCCGCGGCTTGCCCAGCATGGCCTGGGCCAGGCCGAGCCGCTGGCGCATACCCTTGGAATACGTGCTCACGCGCCGGTCGGCAGCCTGCTCCAGTCCCACCCGTTCAAGGATGGACCGACATTCGGTCGTGGCGACCCCCTTCAGCCTGGCGTAAAAGGCCAGCACCTCCCGGCCTTTCATGGCACTGTGAAAGGCGACGCTTTCGGGCAGGTAGCCAATGGCGCGGCGTTGTGCCGCGGCCGCTGTCGCCGGATTGGCGCCGAGCACTTGCACCTGCCCGGCATCCGGGTGGGTGAGCCCCAGCATCAGCTTCATCAGGGTGGTCTTGCCGGCGCCGTTATGACCGATCAGCACCATGCGTTCGCCGCTGCGCACCGACAGGTCGACATCGCTCACCACGGTTTTGTCGCCGTAGCGCTTGACTACCCCGGCAACGTCTATCGCAGGCTCAGCCACGTGATGGTACCTGTGTCTGCGGTCGCTGCATCAATGGCGCGCTGTCCTTTACTCCGCCCGGGTGCAGCGCGGGGAACTCCGACTGGGCCCACCTCAGCACCTGCACCGCCGGGCTGTTGAGCAGCAGCTTTGCCATGGGGTGGCGCCAGATGATCTGATCGACCAGGTCGTTCGGCTGGTAGGGCTGGTCGGCAATCCCGTCGTCATCCAGGTCAAAGGCGGGGTTGTCGCTCCAGTAGTTACCGCGTCCGTCCAGTGACCACTCGATATGGCGCGTACCCACATACTTTACCTGCGTACGGTTGTTCACAAAGGCATTGTTGTAGACCTGGTTACGTTCGGACCCGGCGGTAAAATGAATACCTATGCGACAGCCTTCAAAGGTGTTTCCGTGAAACCGGTTGATGTTGGCATTGTAGATAAAGACACATTTCTCCGCGCCACCCGTGACCAGGTTGCCGCGGATGTCAGAGTTATTGGCATAGTTGAAAAACAGGCCGCGGTCGCGGTCCGAGCTGGACACGTTATCGAAAATCTTCAGGTGGTCTGAATACATCACTGCATAACCAACGTGGTTGCCGGTCGAAAGGTTACCGCTGACCTCGCTGTCGTTGGTATACATATAGTGAATGGCAAAGCGCAAGTCCCGCAGGTGATTACCGCGAAAGACGTTATTGCGACTGGTGGTTACGAAAATACCGTCCCGGCCATAGCGGATGTCATTGTCCTCGACCACGGAACCGGGGGTATTCCAGAGCTGGATGCCATTGCCGCGGTCGTTGACGTGCGGGTCGGTGCTGCCGATGATTACGTTGCCCCGCACCACTGCACTGTCCGGGCCTTTCAGGTAGACGCCGATCAGGTTGTGTTCCAGGCGGTTCCCCTCGATCAGCGCACGGTCGCCGTCGACGGTTACAAAAATACCGCTGTCCTCGGTCGCCAGGCTGGTGCCCGAGTTGCGTACAGTCACACCGCGCACTACCACGTCCGGTGCTGCGACCGTAATCACCCGGCCTTCGCCTCCTCCATCAATAATGCTGCCGGCCTCACCCAGCAATTCGAGCGGTCGGTCGATACTGACGGTTCCTGCGTACACGCCATCGCGCAGCAGCAGGCGGTCTCCCGGTGCGGCAGCTTCAATGGCCCGTTGCAGGGTTCCCGCTCCGGGCGAGACGGTCCGGTCCTGCGCCATGAGCGGCGCAGACAAACAGGCGATCAGCAGCAGGAACCAGCCGGCCAGTACCCGGCCAACCCTGGCCGGACCGTCATGCCGGCGCAGGCCGGTATCCAGGCATGAAATGCACTGGATACCGGCCTGCGCCGCCACGACGGATGGACGACTGATCAGAACCTCCCTGACGCAGAACGCAAAGATGCTACGCCGGCTCCACCAGCATACGGCCACGCATTTCCATGTGCAGGGCGTGACAGAACCACTGGCAGTAGAACCAGTGCACGCCCGGGCGGTCCGCCGTGAAGGTCACCGATGAAGTCGCCTGTGGACCGATCTCCATGGCGATTCCGTAGTTGGCCAGGGTAAAGCCGTGCGTCAGGTCGTCGATCTGGTCATTGTTACTGACGTAGACCGTCACCTCGTCACCCTGCTTCACTGTGAACTTCTCCATACTGAAGTTGGGCGCCATGGACCAGATATAGACACGCACCTTGTTGCCGTCCCGGATCACCTTTGAGTCCGTATACAGGGTGACGCCGTCCTTCTTCGCCTGCGCGCTTGCATCGGCCCACATGGGGTCGTCCTTTTTCCACAGTGAACGCGGGTTGACGATGTCGGTACGCACGATAATGCAGTCATGCGGCTCGGCAAAGGTCGGGCCGTCATGCACTATGGCCATCTTCTTGCCGGTGATGTCGATCAACTGGTCGTTTTCCGGCTTCAGCGGGCCGACATTGATAAACCGGTCCTTGGAGAACTTGTTGAGTGACACCAGCCACTTGCCATCCGCTTCCTTCGTTTCACCCATGGACGTGTGGTTGTGGCCCGGCTGGTAGTGCACATCGATCTTTTCCAGGATCGGGTTGACGTCCTTGCCACTGTAGGCATCGACCGCCTTCTGGATATTCCATTTCGCCACCTGGCTGTCGAGGAACAGGGTGGTGAAGGCATTGCCTTCGCCGTCAAAGGCGGTGTGCAGCGGACCCAGGCCCAGCTCCGGTTCCGCGGCCACCACGTCACGCGGCTTGATCTTGTCATTGAACAGATCGGGCAGACGCCGCACATCCAGCACGGTCACCGTGGGCGACAGCTTGCCGTTGATGACCACGTAGTGACCGTCCGGCGCGGTATTGCAGCCGTGCGGACTGTTGGATACAGGGATGTAGCGGGTGTACTTTGAACCCTTGCGACCGTCGATCACGGGGATACCGTTCATTTCCTTGAAGTCACCGTTCTTCACCGCTGCTTCAATACGCTTGATGTCGAACACCACCACCCAGTCCTGTTCACTGGCGGTCATCTGCGCCAGGTTGATACCCTCTTCACTGTTGTAACAGGTCGAGAAGGCATACAATCCCTGGTAGTCGGCATCACAGTTATCCAGGTTGCCGTTGACCATGACCTGCCAGGCCACTTTCATGCTGTCGCCGTCCAGCGCGGTGAAAATCGCGTGGTACTTTTTCGGGTCATCGAGATCCCGGCCATCGTTCGGCAGCGGCACCCGGTGTTCGCCGTTGGCAAACACGTAACCGGTACGCGGGTACTTCTGCGGACGCAGACCATGAATATCCTGGGCGTTCGGAATCTCGGTAATCTTGTCACACTTCATGACATCGCAGCGCACGCGGGCGACACGCGTGTTGGCCTTGTCGTTCATGAACAGGTAACGGCCGTCGTAGGTGCCATCGGTAAACGACATGTGCGGATGGTGCAGGTCACCGTTCAGCCAGACTCCACCACGGCTTTCCAGGAACTTTTTCGTCTCCGGCGTCAGGCCTTCGGTCAGGATCTTGCGACTTTCGTTGGTCATGCCCCAGCCGGTGGCGCTGCAGCGGTTGAATACCGGCACACGCATCAGTTCGCGCATGGAAGGCACACCCATGATGCGCAGTTCACCGCTCTGGCCGCTGCTCCAGAAACCGTAGTAATCATCCAGGTCGCCGGGAGCCACGTCGGCCTTGCCACCGGCCGCCGCTGCCTCGCCGGAATACAGCATGGAACCGCCGGCCAGTCCGGCTACACCGCCTGCCCCGGCCAGCGCCACCAGTTTGGCGGACCCACCCAGAAGCTCCCTGCGGGTAATACCCGTTTTTTGCTCATCATCTTTTGACATTGCATCTCTCCTCTTCATGTTGCTGCTCCGATTTCAGCCGTACCCCTGCCGGGCTACAGACTCAGCTTTAAGAAACTTCTGACCAGTCCGTTTTCCGTCATACCGGCCTTCGCAGGTATGACGAATCAATCGGGGTTTCCCTGATTCGTCTTCCACCATTTACGCACCGGCATGACGAACTGATCAGGCCTTCCCTAGTCAGACGTTATAACAACCTCACTATCCGTTTTTGCTTTACGCTTGATGGCCTCTACCTTTAATGCCACGCTGGATTTTCTTTCCATCGATACGCTCGACTGCCGTTCCCGTTTCAGGCGTTTCTGGATCAGCACCGGGCAGGCGTGGTCGTCTGAATACACCACCTGGCAATGCAGGCAGTACAGGCATTCGTTGACATTGATGTTGCCCTCCGGGTGAATGGCCTGGACCATGCACTCATTGGCACAGCGCTGGCAGGGCGCGCCGCATTCCTTGTAACGCTTGAGCCATTCGAACATGCGCAGCCGGCCGGGAATGGCCAGGGCAGCGCCCAACGGGCACATATAACGACAATAGAAACGCTCGATAAAAAGCCCCGGCACCAGCACCGCGACGGCGAACAGCACAAACGGCCAGTCGCGCACGAATTTCAGGATGATCGCTGTCTTGAACGGCTCCACTTCGGCGAGACGCTCGGCCACACCGAGCGAATGCAGGGAAAACCCGAACAGCACCAGGAAGATGAGGTATTTCAGCGGCCACAGGCGTTCGTGCAGGCCCCATGGCAGTGGTAACTGGGGTATCCTGATCAGCTTCGCGAGCCGGTTGAGCAATTCCTGCAACGCACCGAACGGACACAGCCAGCCGCAATACGCCCCCCTGCCCCAGAACAGCAGCGACGCGGCCACCGATCCCCACAGGATAAAGATCAGCGGTTCCATCAGGAAGTAACTCCAGTCAAAACCACTGACCAGGGCGTTGAAAACCGCAAGGATGTTCACGACCGACAATTGTGCGTTCGCGTACCAGCCAATACCGAACAGCGTAAACACCAGGAAACCCACTCGCACCCGGTCGGTCAGCCGTGGGCGTTTCACCAGCCAGTCCTGGAAGAAAAAGATCAGGGTCAGCACCGCCAGCGCTACCAGCAGGATCACAATCTCCGGCAGTTTGGTTACCCACATCCTGGTCCACAACGGCGCGTCCGGTGCATCGGCGTCGAACCATGCCAGCAAACCGGCGGGTTCCTCGGGCTGGATGAAGGACAGGTACTTCTGCGGCGGGTCGTAGGCCAGCTCGAAGGTCAGGAATGCTTTCCTGGTGGGTCCGATGGGACGTCCCACCAGCAGTTCCAGCTTCCAGGGAACCGCGGCGTCGAAACCCTGGTCGGGTGGCACCAGGAACAGGTCGACGTCCCTGAGATCCGGCGCCCCCGCTGCTGCAATATGACGCAGGCGCCTGTGCTGGAAATCGTGGAAACGGATCGAGGCATCGCCCTGCACCAGCTGGAAGCGGTCAAAGATGCCACCGCGCACATAGCCTGAACCCTTGAAGGAATACCGGCCGTCACCGGCCAGCAGAATGGCCTGTTGACCGGGTTCCAGGCGTTGCGTCAGGTTTTTGTACTCGGCCTCGCCCAGCAGACTGCGACCGATCGCGGGGATGGAAACCACCGCGGCGTACAGTTGTATAAAGGCGTCGCCGGGATCCCCCTGTTCGGGGTGCTTCACCGCCTGCTCGTCGCCGGATTCCTCAAAGGCCCGGTTCACCTGTTCCAGGGTCAGCGCAAGCTGCTGCACCGAACCATCGGCGATCAGCGCCGGCCAGTCCTCGACAGCCCCGGCCTC
>DRQL01000319.1 GCA_011371465.1 Gammaproteobacteria bacterium
ACGCCATGGATGCCGCCCGGGGTCTGACCACCCTGGCCGTCGACCGGGGGGAAAAGCCGTCGGTCGCCTCCGCCATCGTCAAGTACCACCTGACCGAACGCGGACGCCGGGTAATGGACGACGTCATGGATATTCACGGGGGCCGCGGCATCTGCATGGGACCGCGCAACTACCTGGGGCGTTTCTACCAGAGTATCCCCATCAGCATCACGGTAGAGGGCGCCAATATACTTACCCGCAGCCTGATCATTTTCGGCCAGGGAGCGATCCGTTGCCATCCCTACCTGCTGAAAGAGATGGAGGCGGCGCAACGTCGTGACGCGAACCGTTTCGACCTCGCCCTGTTCGGGCATATCAAACTGCTGCTGAGCAACCTGGCGCGCGCCGTGTTCCACGGCCTGACCCGCGCACGTTTTGCAGGCACGCCCACAGACCGGGAAGAGGCCCGCTACTACCGGCAGCTGACACGCATGAGCGCGATGTTTGCCGTCTCCGCGGAAGCCGCCCTGCTGACCCTGGGCGGCGCGCTGAAGCGCAGGGAATCACTGTCCGGGCGGCTCGGTGACGTATTGAGCCAGCTGTACATCGCCTCGGCCGCGCTCAAGCGCTATGCCGACCAGGGCCGCCAGCCGGCAGACCGGCCGTTGCTGGAATGGGCGGTACGCGACGCCCTGTATGAGGCCCAGCAGAAACTGTTCGAAGTCTATGCCAACCTGCCCAACCGCTGGCTGGGCAGAACGCTGAAATGGATGCTGTTCCCCTTTGGCGCCAGTTACCGCGCACCGGACGATGCCCTGCTGCAACGCGCAGCGAGTGTCATCCTGCACTGGAGCAGCGCGCGCGAGCGCCTGACGGAAGGCCTGTACATACCACGGGATGAGCGCGAGTCGCTGGCGCAACTGGAGGCGGCTTTTGAAAAAGCCGCGGCCGCCCAGTCCATCCTTGCGCACTTGCGAAAAGCCATGCGCAGTGGTCAACTTGCATCCGGGGATCCGGAGCATTGCCTGGTGGAAGCGGTTTCCGCCGGCGTGATCGACGAACGTGAAGCGGCACAGGTGCGTGCCGCGGCAGCCGCAAGACAACAGGTCATCGGTGTCGATGCATTCCCCGCCGACTACTGGAAGGAGACAGACAGTTCATGGCAGCGCAACCCAACCCCCTCGCAACAGGCCGGCCGGTCTTCGTAGTCGACGGCAGCCGCTCGCCGTTTCTGCGCGCGCGCGGCAGGCCCGGCCCCCTGCACGCTTCCGACCTGGCTTTCCAGGCCGGTCGCGCCCTGCTCTACCGCCAGCCGTTTGCGCCCCGGGACCTGGACCAGGTCATCATGGGCTGCGTCATGCCCGGACCGCAGGAAGTCAACATCGCCCGGGTGGTCGCCTTGCGACTGGGTTGCGGCGACCGGGTGCCGGCGTGGACCGTACAGCGCAACTGCGCCTCCGGCCTGCAGGCACTGGACTGCGCCGCCCAGGATATCGCCGCCGGGCGCTGTGAACTGGTGCTGGCCGGTGGCGCGGAAGCCATGAGCCATGCGCCGCTGCTGTTTGGCACCGCCATGGTCAACTGGCTGAGCGCGCTCAACGGCGCACGCACCACGGGTGCAAAACTCAAGGCCGTTGCCGCCTTCCGACCCGCCTTCCTGAAACCCGTCATCGGCCTGCTGTGCGGCCTGACCGATCCCATTGTCAGTCTCAACATGGGCCAGACCGCGGAGATCCTCGCACACCGCTTCAATATCAGCCGCGAGAGGATGGACGCGTATGCCCTGCGCAGCCACCAGCGGCTGGACCAGGCACAGCAGGAAGGCCACCTGGAAGAAATCGAACCAGTCTATGACGAACGGGGCAAGTACTATGCAGCCGATGACGGCCTGCGTGCCGACAGCAGCCTGGAAAAACTGGCGAAACTGAAACCGGTGTTCGACCGGCCCTTCGGCAAGGTCACCGCCGGCAACAGCGCACAGATAACCGATGGCGCCGCCTGGCTGGTGCTGGCTTCCGAAGACGCGGTAAAGAAACACGGACTGCCGGTCATCGGCCGCATTACCGACAGCCAGTGGGCCGCGCTGGACCCCAGCCAGATGGGCCTGGGACCGGTGCACGCCATGGCGCCCATCCTGCAACGCAACGGACTCAACAGCGGAGACATCGACAACTGGGAAATCAACGAAGCCTTTGCCGCCCAGGTGCTGGCCTGCCTGAGCGCCTGGCAGGACGAAGACTACTGTCGGCAGGAGCTGCAACTCGATGGCGCCTTCGACCCGATCGACGAACAACGCCTGAACATCGATGGCGGCGGTGTCGCCATCGGCCACCCGGTGGGTGCCAGCGGTGCGCGCATCGCCCTGCACGCGCTGCGGACCCTGCAACGCACGGGCGAGCGACGCGCCATCGCCAGCCTCTGTATCGGCGGCGGCCAGGGCGGCGCCCTGCTGCTGGAAAGGGAAACCGCCTGATGGATACCCAAAACGACAAGCGCGACCTCTATACGGTCATCGATGACGACAACATCGCCTGGCTGCATTTCGACAAACAGGACAGCAGCACCAACGTGCTGTCCGCTTCGGTGCTGGAAGCCTTCTACGAAGAACTGCTGGAACTGGTGGAACGCGCACCGCGCGGCCTGGTGATCGTTTCCGACAAGCCCAACGGCTTCATTGCCGGCGCCGATGTACGCGAATTCACCCGGCTGGAAAACCACGACCAGGCGCTCAGTGCCATACAACGTGGCCAGGCCGTGTTCGACCGGCTTGCCGCCCTGCCGTTTCCCAGCGTGGCGCTGATCCACGGGTTCTGCCTGGGCGGCGGCCTGGAAATGGCGCTGGCCTGCCGCTACCGGGTGGCCAGGGACGATCCCGGTACGCGCCTGGGCCTGCCCGAAGTCCGGCTCGGCATCCACCCCGGGTTCGGCGGTTCCGTGCGCCTGACCCCGCTGGTAGGCGCCCTGCACGCCATGGACCTGATGCTCAGCGGCCGCACCGTCGATGGCCGTGCCGCCAGACGCATGGGTTTCGTGGATCATGCCGTCCCGGAACGACACCTGCACGCGGCGGCGCGCGCCATGATCATGGACCCGCCGTTCCCGCACCGGCCCAGCAAACTACAGGCGCTCAGCAACCATCCCTGGGTACGCCCCCTGCTGGCGCGCGTATTCCGCCACCAGGTCAGCAAAAAGGCACGCGAGGATCACTACCCGGCACCGTACGCGCTGATCGACGTCTGGCAGGAACACGCCGGGGACGAACGTGCCATGCTGCACGCCGAAGCGGCATCAGTAGCCGACCTGATCGTCGGCCCGACCGCGCAGAACCTGATCCGCGTTTTCCTGTTACAGGAAACCCTCAAGGCGCTGGGGCAGAAATCGGACTTCAAACCCGCGCATGTGCACGTCATCGGCGCCGGCATCATGGGTGGCGATATCGCAGCCTGGTGCGCACTGCGGGGCATGCGCGTCACCCTGGCAGACCAGTCGCCGGAGCGTATTGCACCGGCCGTAAAACGGGCGCATCGCCTGTTCAAGCGCCGCCTGAAACGGCCGCGCCCCATCCAGGAGGCCATGGACCGGCTGATGCCGGACCACAAGGGCATCGGCGTCGAACACGCGGACGTGGTGATTGAAGCCATCTTCGAAGATGCTGAAGCCAAGCGCAGCCTGTATCAACAGCTGGAACCACGCATGCGCGAAGACGCCGTGCTGGCCACCAATACCTCCAGCATTCCACTGGCCGAACTGCGCGACGTGCTCAGCAAACCTGCTCGCCTGGTCGGTATCCACTTCTTCAACCCCGTGGCAAAGATGCAGCTGGTGGAAATCGTCCGCGACGACACCACGGACCCGGAAGTCGTCAACCGGGCCATCCGCTTTACCCGCAAGATCGATCGCCTGCCGTTGCCCGTTACCAGCACGCCCGGCTTCCTGGTCAACCGGGTACTGATGCCTTACCTGCTGGAAGCCGTGGAACTCGAGAACGAAGGCATACCGGCCGCCGAGATCGACCGCCAGGCCCTGGCCTTCGGCATGCCGATGGGCCCGGTGGAACTGGCCGACACCGTGGGGCTCGATATCTGCCTGCACGTGGCCGAGAACCTGGGCAAGCACCTGGATACACCGGTACCCCAGCGCCTGCGGGACCTGGTACGCCAGGGCCGTCTCGGCCGCAAGAGCGGTGAAGGCTTTTACCAATATAAAAAGGGCAAGGCCGTCAAACCGGCGCCGCCCAAGGGATACCAGCCACCGGACAGCGTCAGTGACCGGATGATCCTGCGCATGCTGAACGAAGTCGTGGCCTGCCTGCGCGAGCATGTGGTCGAGGAACCCGACCACCTCGACGGCGGCATGGTATATGGCACCGGCTTCGCACCTTTCCGTGGCGGGCCACTGCGCTACATCGAGACGGTGGGTGCGGACACCCTGCTGCAACGCCTCGGCAAACTGGAACAGACACTGGGTCCGCGCTTTACGCCCGATCCCGGCTGGGAACTCGTTTCCGGCTTCACCGACGAAGAAAAAACCGGCGGATAAAAACCATGGCAGAATCTTCCAGCAACCACCTTATTACACCGGAACAGGCGGGGACCCTCGCGGGCCTGTTCTACGAACGCGTGCAAAGAACACCGGACAAACTGGCCTACCGCTACTTTGATGAATTCAGTGAAAGCTGGAAGGACCTGAGCTGGGCGGAAACCGGCACCCAGGTGGCACGCTGGCAGGCGGCACTGGCCGCGGAAGACCTGCAACCGGGCGACCGCGTGGCCGTCATGATGCAGAACTGCCCGCAGTGGGTAATGCTGGACCAGGCGGTACTGGCCAACGGGCTGGTAGTAGTCCCGCTGTACACCCAGGACCGCGCTGAAAACGCCGCCTACATCCTGCAGAACGCGGGTGTCAAACTGCTGGTGATCGGCAACCAGGAACACTGGGACAGCCTGCAACCGGTGCGTGACCAGCTGGGCTTCCTGAACCGCATCGTCAGCCTCACCCATATCGATACCGCCGGTGAACCGGACCCCCGCCTGGTCACCGCGGGCAGCTGGCTGCCTGACGAGGCCGAGCTGGTTCGCATCCACTGGGACAGGGATTCGCTGGCCACCATCGTCTACACCTCGGGCACCACCGGTCGTCCCAAGGGGGTGATGCTGAGCCACCACAATATTCTCTGGAACGCCTACCGCAGCCTGCAGGTCGTCCGGCGCGAACCCGACGAGCTGTTCCTGTCCTTCCTGCCCCTGTCGCATACGCTGGAACGCACTGCGGGTTATTACCTGCCCATGATGCTGGGCGCAGCGGTCGCCTATAACCGTTCCATCCCGCAACTGGCGGACGACCTGCTGGCGGTCCGGCCCACCATCCTGATTTCCGTACCACGCATCTTTGAACGCGTGTACAACAAGATCCACGCCGGCCTGGAAGAAAAGTCGCCCATTGCGCGCGGCCTGTTCAACCTGGCGGTCAGCACGGGCTGGAAGCGCTTTGAACACCAGCAGGGACGCGCGGGCTGGACACCGCAACTGCTGCTGTGGCCGCTGCTGGAAAAACTGGTCGCCGGCAAGGTCATGGAAAAGCTGGGCGGCCGGCTGCGCCTGGCCGTGGTCGGCGGCGCACCGCTGCCGGGCGGCGTTGCACGCCTGTTCATCGGTCTCGGCCTGCCCATGATACAGGGCTATGGCCTGACCGAGACCAGCCCGGTCATCAGCGTCAACCCGATCGAGAACAACGACCCGTCCGGTGTCGGTTGCCTGCTGGAGGACGTAGAAGCCCGCATCGGTGACAACGACGAACTGCAGGTGCGCAGCCCCGGCGTCATGCTGGGCTACTGGGCCAACGAGACCGCCACCCGCGAGATGATCGATGAAGACGGCTGGCTGCACACCGGTGACAAGGCAAAGATCGTCAACGGCCAGCTGTACATCACCGGGCGACTGAAAGAGATCATTGTACTGGCCAACGGCGAGAAAGTGCCGCCGGCGGACATGGAGATGGCCATCTGCATGGACCCCCTGTTCGACCAGGCCATGGTGATCGGCGACAACAAACCCTACCTGAGCGCGCTACTGGTCCTGAACCCGGAGCAGTGGCAGGCACTGGCGCGGGAACTGAAGGTAGACCCCACCGGCACGGAAGCCTGCAAAAGCGCCCGCATCCATGAAATCGTCCTGGAGCGGGTGGCCAGACAGATTACTTCATTCCCCGGCTACGCACGGATCCGCAAGGTGTGCTGCCAGATCGAACCCTGGAGTATCGAAAACGGCTTGCTGACCCCCACGCTCAAGCTGAAGCGCAGCCAGGTCATGGAGCGCTACGCGGCGGATATCAAAAAGATGTACCAGGATCACTGATCCTGACCGGAATGGTACTTACTCAAGAAAAATGACCGTCATTGCGAGCGTAGCGTGGCAATCTCATGACATCATTCTCCGTCGTTTGGGGCTTGCCGCGTCACTACGTTCCTCGCAATGACGGAGCTTTCGGGCTTAACCAGGTACCATTTGATCCCGACCGGGATCAGACAGTCTGCTCAGCAGGCGCCGTAACGGCAGCCAATGTTTCACCACATTCCAGCGGCGTCCTTGCTCCCGCGCGACGCTCGCGGTTCTGGTAATACATCAGGTCCTGAATAATCGCTTCGGCAATGAAATCGTGCTCGGCAAACTCCAGCGCGATTTTTTCCTGTTCCGAACGAACCACGCGCGCGTAGATTTTCCGGTACAGGGTTTCACTACCGGTCCATACCTTGAAGTTGAGAATCACCGCGCGTTGCCGCGCAGGCAGCTCACCGTCCCAGAGGACAATGGAGACCCCGCTGCGACTGATGTTCTCGGCATAACCGCCACAACGGCGGGCGCCCGGGTGGGCAATTTCGATGTCAACCTGTATCTGGTTGCGTCTCGCGTTTCTTCTTTCCACAGTAGTACCTTTGGCCGGTTCGTTTAGCGGAACTTCGTGCCAGGCGAAGCATTCGGGAACATGGACTGTTCCGGTCCCTGCGTCGTCCTGACGCGCTCAAGGCAGGCCTTGCTTTTTTGATCTCGTAAAGACGGAGCGTCCCGCTCCAGCAGAAAGAAGTACAACCGGGTTTCTGTGTCCTGGTTCACAACCTAGCGGCCGGGAATCGGACAACTTGATACGGCAAGCGTATCCGAAAGACATTCAATACTCTTGATCCATATTCTTTATAAATCACTTAATTTTTTGTATATATTATATTTTTTTGCACTTCAATCCAGCATTCCATTGTACGCTGGCGGTGCAGTCAGAGGAGTACGGCCAGAATTAAACTTGTACGGTAATCTGCCGTACAGTATAGTAGCTGTACCTTGATCATCAACCTGAGCACGAACCCATGGCCGTTTCACGC
>DRQL01000320.1 GCA_011371465.1 Gammaproteobacteria bacterium
GCGCTTCGTGCTCCTCCTGCTCAATCCTGAAATGCATCTGCACGCCATCCTGGCGCAGGTTCACGGCGCGGATATCGGCGTCTTCCGCATCGATGCCGTAACTGCGCACCTGGCGCGTGATTTCCGGCAGCACATCACGCACATTGGGGTCATCCAGGCACAGCACCGCCAGGCCGTAGAAGGGCAGGTGGTGCAGGAACTCCACAAAGGTCTGGCGCAGGCGCTGGAAATCTCCTTCATAGGTCGACAGGTGATCAGCGTCGATATTGGTTACGATCGCAAGCATCGGCTGCAGATACAGGAAGGAAGCATCACTTTCATCGGCTTCCGCGACCAGGTAACGGCCGGTACCGAGACGGGCATGGCTGTTGGCACTGTTGAGCAGGCCACCAATCACGAAGGTCGGATCGAGACCCGCCTCGGCCAGCAGGCTGGCGACCAGGCTGGTGGTGGTCGTTTTGCCGTGCGTACCGGCGACCGCAATGCCGTAACGGAAGCGCATGATCTCGGCGAGCATTTCCGCGCGCGGCACCACGGGAATCCGTCGCTCGCGCGCCGCCATCACTTCCGGGTTCTGTTCGTCAACCGCGCTCGACACCACCACTACGTCGCTGCCTTCCACATGCGCGGCGTCGTGCCCGATGAAAACCTGTCCACCCTGCATGGCGAGGCGCCGGGTGACCACGTTTTCGCGCAGGTCGGAGCCACTGACCTGGTAACCCAGGTTGAGCAATACTTCGGCAATACCGCCCATACCGGCGCCGCCGATACCGACAAAATGCGCACGACGAATGCGCCGCATGCTTTCCGGCTGCTGCGGGGGCTGTTGCTGCACGGCCATCATGCTGCCTCCTTCCAGCCGGTGGCTTCGATACAGGCACCGGCCACGCGTTGCGCCGCGTCCGGCAGTGCCGCTGCGCGCGCGCAGCGCGCCATCGCACCCAGCTTTTCCGGCTGTTGCAACAGCTGCAGCTCCTGCTGCAGGCGCGCCGGCGTTAGCTCGGCATTCGGCAACAACACGGCAGCGCCCGCATCGACGAGGTAGCGTGCATTACCGGTCTGGTGATCATCGACCGCGTGCGGGTAAGGCACCAGGATTGACGCCACACCGACCGCGGCCAGTTCGGCAATCGTTAGCGCGCCCGCGCGGCACAACACCAGGTCCGCCCACTGGTAGGCCGTCGCCATGTCCTCGATAAAGGCATCCAGCCGCACCTCCATACCGGCGTCCCGGTACGCCTGCCGCGCCTGGTCGATGAGGCGCAACCCGGTCTGGTGCCAGACTTCCGGCCGCTGTTCGGCATCCAGCCCGGCCAGTGCCGCCGGCACCTGTTCGTTCAGCACCGCCGCGCCCAGGCTGCCGCCGACCACCAGCAGGCGCGGAGGACGTGCCTGCATGTCCGGTTCACGGAAGGGCAATTCCGCAATGCGGCGGCGCACCGGGTTGCCGGTATGGATGGCCTGTTTCAGACTGCCCGGGAACGCTTCCAGCACCGGGTCGGCCAGCGGCGCCAGCCAGCGGTTGGTCATACCGGCGACAGAGTTCTGTTCGTGGATAATCAGCGGCCGGCGCAACAGCCAGGCCATCAGGCCACCCGGCCCGGTGGTGTAACCGCCCATGCCCAGCACAGCGGCAGGCCGCACTTTCAACAGCACCACGAACGCCTGCAGCAGCGCCCAGACCAGCATGAAGGGCGCACTCAACACCCGCAGCCTGCCTTTACCACGCAGGCCCTTGACCCGGATCCAGTACACCGGGATGCCCGTGGGCGGCACCACGCGCGCCTCCAGGCCGGCCTGCGTGCCCAGCCATGCCACCGGCCAGCCCTGCTGTTGCAGCTGTTCCGCCACGGCCAGCGCCGGGAAGACGTGCCCGCCGGTACCACCGGCCATGATCAGCACAGGCCGCTTCATCATCGGCGCGACCTCCGCCGGCGTTTCGCCGCCGTGGTCCCGGAGGCCGGCACGCTGTTGACCGTGCAGCGCGTTTCGTAGTCGATGCGCAACAGCAGCGCGATCGCCATGCAGGTCACCAGCATACTGCTGCCGCCGTAACTCATCAGCGGCAGGGTCAGTCCCTTGGTCGGCAGCAGGCCGGTGTTGACACCGATATTGATCAGCGCCTGCAGCCCCAGCCAGGTGCCGATACCGTAGGCCAGGTACGCGGCAAACCGGTTACCGCCCTGCTCGGCCACGGCGGCGATGCTGTAGGCACGGAGCACAACGAAGGCGTACAGGCCCAGCAGCACCAGCACCCCGACCAGGCCCAGTTCTTCCGCCAGCACCGCGAAGACAAAATCGGTATGCGCTTCCGGCAGGTAAAACAGCTTCTGGATACTGGCGCCCAGGCCGACGCCAAACCATTCGCCGCGACCGATGGCGATCAGCGACTGGGTCAGCTGGAACCCGCTGTTGAAGGGATCGGCCCAGGGATTGAGGAAAGTGGTCAGGCGCTGCATGCGGTACGGCGAGGTCACCGCCAGCAGCGCCAGGGCACCGCCTGCAGTGGCGATCAGTGCAGCGTATTTCCACAGGCTGACACCGGCCATGAACATCATTAGCAGCGCCGTTGCCATCAGCACTACTGTGGCGCCGAAATCCGGTTCCAGCAGCAACAGCACCGCGGCCACGGTCAGCAGGCCCAGGGGCTTGATAAAGCCGGCGCCGGTGTGACGCACATCCTCGCCGTGACGCACCAGGTAACCCGCCATGTACACCAGCGCCAGCAGCTTGGCCGGTTCCGATACCTGCAGGCGGAAGATCCCCAGGTTGATCCAGCGGGTGCTGCCGTTCACCTCACTGCCAACCCCCGGCAACAACACCACCGCCAGCAGGAAAATGGCAATCAGGATACACAGCAGGCTGCACTGCTCCCACCAGGCCAGCCGGATACGCAACACCAGCAGCCCCAGGCCCAGGCCCAGCAACAGGTAGATGCTCTGGCGAAAGGCAAAGTGGAACACGTTCAGCCCCAGGCGCTCCGCGGTCGGCATGGAGGCCGACGCGACCATGATCAGGCCCAGGGAAAACAGCGCCGTTACCGCCCCGAGCAGCGCAAAATCCAGGCGCGGGCAACGTTCGCCACGACGCATGGGCATATCCGGCAACAGGATCGCCAGGCTCATCGGATCAACTCCTGCACGGCCTGCGTAAACCGCTCGCCACGCTGCCGGTAGTCGCTGAACATATCGAAACTGGCGCAGGCCGGGGACAGCAGCACCGTATCCCCGGGCACAGCCAGCGCGGCGGCCTGGTGTACAGCGCTGAACATATCGTCAGCACGGTACGTTGGCACCCCGCCCTGCAAGGCGGCTTCGATTTCATCGGCCGCTTCACCCATCAGCACGACGGCCCTGACCCGCGTATCCAGCCCGGCCGCCAGTTCGGAAAAATCAGCGCCCTTGCCCTGGCCGCCGGCCAACAGCACCAGCGGCCCGTCGAAGCCGTGCACCGCGGCCAGCGTGGCACCGATATTGGTCGCCTTGGAATCGTTGTACCAGCGCACGCCTTCGCGCTCGGCCACCCACTGGCTGCGGTGCGGCAGGCCGCGGAACTCTCCGAGCACCTGCAACATCGCGGCACGCGGCAGATCCAGGGCATCGCCCAGCGCCAGCGCAGCCAGCGCATTGGCCAGGTTGTGCCGACCGGGCATGCGTACCGCGGAAGCCGGCAGCCAGGGTTCGTCCCCCCTGGCCAGCCAGCAACCGTCCGCGTTTTCCTGTAACCCGAAATCGCCGGCAACCGGCACGCCCAGGCCAAACCCCACCGTTGGCGCGCGATCCGAGGCCAGCGCGAGGGCCAGCGCATCGTCCCGGTTGACAACCTGCACCCCGGTGTTCGCAAACACCCGCTGCTTGGCGTGCGCGTACGCCACCATCGAATCGTAGCGATCCAGGTGGTCGGGGCTGATATTCAGTACCGTCGCCGCCCGGCAACGCAGGCTGCGCACGGTTTCCAGCTGAAAGCTGGACAGTTCCAGCACATACAGGTCAGGCTCCCGTTCCCCGACCAGGTCCAGCGCCGGGGTACCGAGGTTGCCGCCCACGCGCACGTCGATACCGGCCTGTTGCGCCATCGCGCCCAGCAGCGTCGTCACCGTGCTCTTGCCATTGGAGCCGGTAATGGCGATCACCGGTGCCTGCACGGTGCGCGCAAACAGCTCGATATCGCCGATCACCTCCACACCACGCTGCTGCGCCGCCACCAGCAGCGGTTGCTGCAGGGACACCCCCGGACTCACCAGGATCCGTTCCGCGCGCCCGAATACCTCGGCATCGAAGCCGCCGGTAAACAGCGCCACGTCAGGCAGTTCGCGTTGCATATCCGCCAGCGCCGGCGGCTGTTCGCGGCTGTCGACCACCGCGACCTCCACGCCGCGCCGGCGCAGAAAACGCGCGCAGGACAGCCCGGTTGCACCCAGGCCGACAACCAATGTACGCGCTTCCTGCAGCGGATCTGGTTCCATGTAACTTGCGACCGCCAGCATCTCTACATCAGCACGAGCAGCAACACGGTAATCACCGCGAAGGTTGCCGCCACCACTGCTATTTGACCTTGTTCGTCCATTGTTACCTCTGTCTAGCGAATTTTCAGGGTGGCCAGCCCGAACAGCACCAGGATCACCGTGATGATCCAGAACCGCACAATGACGCGCGGCTCCGGCCAGCCCTGCAGCTCGAAATGGTGATGCAACGGCGCCATACGGAAGATGCGCCGCCCGGTGAGTTTGAAAGAAGCCACCTGCAGGATGACGGATACGGTTTCCATCACGAACACACCGGCCATCACAAAGAACACCAGTTCCTGGCGGACCAGAATAGCCACCGTGCCCAGAGCGGCACCGAGCGCCAGTGCGCCGACATCCCCCATGAACACCTGTGCCGGGTAGGCATTGAACCAGAGAAAGCCGAGCCCGGCGCCGACGATGGCACCACAGAAGACCGCCACTTCCCCGACCTCACGGATAAACGGAATGTGCAGGTAGGTGGCAATCAGTACGTGGCCGGTGGCGTAGGCGAAAATCGCCAGCGCGCCGGCAATCAGCACGGTTGGCAGGATAGCCAGGCCGTCGAGGCCGTCGGTGAGATTGACCGCGTTACTGGAACCGACCACCACGAAGTAGACCAGCACCAGGTACCAGGCGCCCATGGGCAGGGCGACCTCCTTGAAAAAGGGCACGATCAGCTCGGTCTCGGCAGGAGACTGCGCCGCGTAGTACAGGTACAGGCCGGTGGCCAGTGCTACCAGTGACTGCCAGCTGTACTTGGCGGCGGCGGACAGCCCCTTGCTGTTGCCATACACCAGCTTCTTGTAATCATCGACCCAGCCGATGATGCCGAATGCCAGGGTGACCAGCAGCACTACCCAGACGTAGCGGTTGGCCAGGTCCGCCCACAGCAGGGTAGCCGACACGATGGCCACCAGGATCAGCGCGCCGCCCATGGTGGGCGTACCGGCCTTGGACAGGTGTGACTGCGGCCCGTCGTCGCGCACCTGCTGGCCGATCTGGCGGAAGCTCAGGTGACGGATCATCCAGGGACCCACCATGAATGAAATCAGCAGGGCGGTCAGTACGCCCAGGATGGCGCGCAGTGTCAGGTACCGGAATACATTGAAGACGCTGTGGTACTGGCTGAGGTAGTCGGCAAGATAGACCAGCATCAGTGCGTCCCCCCGTCCGCCCGCAGCGCCTCGACCACGCGCTCCATGCGCATGGCGCGCGAGCCCTTGACCAGCAGGGTGACGCCCGCGTGCACCTGGCTGCGCAGTTCAGCGTTCAGGCTGTCGACATCGCTGAACGCCTGCGCGCCCTTGCCGAAGGCCGCCGCGGCCTGCTGCGCAAGCTCACCCAGCGCAAACAGCCGTTTCACCCCGGCATCGCGCGCCTCTTCACCCACCTTGCGGTGCAATCGTTCGCCGGCCGGGCCCAGTTCACCCATGTCGCCCAGTACCAGCCAGGTCTCGGCATCGGTCCTGGACAGCAGGTCCAGCGCCACCTGCAGCGAACCGGGATTGGCGTTATAGGTATCGTCGATCAGGCGAATGCCGCCGATACCGGGCTGGCTCTCCCAGCGACCGTGCACCGGCCGCACCTGCGCCAGTCCGGTGGCGATTTTCTCCAGCGGTACGTCGATCGCCAGCGCGGCAGCGGTCGCGGCCAGCGCGTTCATGACGCTGTGCTGGCCGGGCAGCGCCAGGCGGAAGGAGGCGGCGCCGGCCGGTGTCACCAGCTGGATATCGCTGCCGTCAATGTCCCCTTTCCAGCCGGCACGCACATCCGCCTGTGCGTTCATCCCGAAACCGATCACAGGTCGTGAACCCGCCAGGGAGCGCCATACATCCGCGTAGGCATCATCGGTATTGAGTATGCACACCGTGTCTTTCCCGGCGCGCTCGAACAACTCACCCTTGGCACGGGCGACACCCGCCAGGTCCCCGAAGCCTTCCAGGTGCGCAGGCCCGGCGTTGTTGATCAGTGCCACGGTCGGCTGCACGATGTCCGCGAGGTAGGCGATTTCGCCGGGGTGGTTGGCACCCAGTTCGATCACCGCGTAGTCGTGTTCGGCGGACAGGCCGAACAGGGTCTGCGGAACGCCGATGTCATTGTTGAGGTTGCCTTTGGTCACCAGCACCTCGCCACAACCACGCAGGATGGACGCCAGCATTTCCTTGACCGAGGTCTTGCCGTTGCTGCCGGTGACCGCCAGTACCGGGAGTTCGAACTGCGCACGCCAGTGTGCGGCCAGGTCGCCCAGGGCAAGCCGGGTATCCTCTACCTGCAGCAGCGGCAACCCGTCACGGGTCTCGTTGCTCACCGCAGCTGCCACCGCACCCAGCTGGCGCGCCTGTTCCAGGTAGTCGTGGCCGTCGAAATTCGGCCCCTGCAGGGCCACGAACAGGTTGCCTTTGGCGAGCGTGCGGGTATCCGTGCTGATGCCGTGGAAGGTCACGTCCGAACCCAGCCATTTGGCATCCAGTATCTGTGCGGCCTGTGACAGTGGCATGGTCATCATTCACCCGCCTCCCGTAACCGGGCCTGCACCTGTGCCCGGTCGCTGAATGCCAGCCGCTGTGTACCTGTCTGCTGGTAATCCTCATGTCCCTTGCCGGCCACCAGCACCAGGTCATCCGGCGCAGCCTCCCGAATGGCAGCGGCAATCGCCGCCGCGCGGTCGCTGATACGCACCGCCCGCTGCGGCTGTTCAAAACCCTGCAGGATCTGGTCGAGGATATGCCCGGGGTCTTCACTGCGCGGGTTGTCACTGGTCAGGATCACGCGGTCGGCATAGCGCTCCGCCAGTGTGCCCATCTGCGGGCGCTTGCCCGGGTCGCGGTCACCGCCGGCACCGAACACGCAGACCAGTTCACCCTTGCAGTGCGGACGCAGGGCCTGCAGCGCAGTTTCCAATGCGTGTGGCGTGTGTGCATAGTCCACTACTACACGTGGCGCACCCGCCCTGGCAAACAGTTCCATACGACCGGGTACCGTGGTTACCCGTGCCAGGCGTTCAACCGCGGCCTGCAGGGCCAGCCCGGATGCCAGCAGCGCACCCAGCGCGGCGAGCAGGTTTTCCGCGTTAAAAGCGCCCAGCAAGGCGCACTCAAACCTGGCGGGTCCCTGGCTGGAGTCCAGTTCCAGCGCAATGCCTTTTTCCAGGGCACGCACCTGCTGCAGTTCGATCCAGTCCGGGTAACTGCGTGCCGCACCGCCCGGCGCAGCCTGCCAGGCGATGACGCGCAGCCGGTGCTTCAGTTCCGCGGCCAGCCCGCGACCAAAGCCATCGGCAACATTGAGCACGGCACAATCCAGTCCCTCGCTGGCGAACAGGCGGCGCTTGGCCTCGGCATAGGCCTCGATACTGCCGTGGTAATCCAGGTGGTCACGGCTCAGATGCGTCAATATCGCGGTATCAAAATCGACACCCGCGGTACGCCGCTGGTGCAGTGCATGGGAAGAGACTTCCATCGCCACCTGTCGCACACCCCGGTCACGCAACTGCGCAAACTCGGCGTGCAGGCGCACGGCATCCGGGGTGGTATGCGTCGGTGTCTGCAAGGCGCCGTAGACGCCGTAACCCAGCGTCCCCAGCAATCCACAGGGCCGCTGTTCCGTGCTCAGCGCCTGGGCGATAAAGTGACTGACCGAGGTTTTCCCGTCGGTGCCGGTTACGCCGATGACGTGCAGGTCACGCGACGGGTGCGCGTAGAAGCGGTCGGCAATGAGACCGGTTTTCTGCGCCAGGCCGGGAACGGCAATCACGGGGACGGTGAGCTTCGCGGCCAGCTGACGGATACCGGGATCGTCTACCGGCTCCCAGGCGACCGCGATCGCGCCGCGCTGCAAGGCCTGTTCAGCGTGCGCCAGCCCGTGCACCTGCAACCCCTGCCCCGCCAGGAACAGGTCGCCCGGCTGCACGCAGCGACTGTCCGTCGCAAGGCCGCTGATCGTGATCTCAGCCACGGCGCTGTGGTCACTGCACAGCCCCTCCAGCAACCCGGACAGTGCAATCCCCGCCAATCTGGACTCGGCCGCCATCATGCGGGGCCCTCCGCATCCCGCCAGCGGGTTTGCAGCAGCGCCGCGTCATCCGGTGCGACGTTCAGCAGGCGCAGTGCACCGGCCATCACGCTGGAAAATACCGGGCCGGCAACGACACCGCCAAAGTGTTCACCGTTGTTCGGCTCGTTGATGACCACCACGGTAACAAGACGCGGATTACTGGCCGGCGCCATGCCGGCGAACACCGCCAGGTAGCGGTGGTCGGCATAGCCCCCGGCAACGGATTTATGCGCAGTGCCGGTCTTGCCCGCTACCCGGTAGCCCTGTACAGCGGCCAGCGGTGCAGTACCGCCCGGTTTGACCACCTCTTCCATCATCCTGCGCACCGCACGCGCAACCCCGGGAGCGTACACCGGTTGTGGTTTTGCCGCTTCTTCACGCCGCAGCAGGGTAACCGGCACCCGGTAACCGTCGTTGGCGAACACGCTGTAGGCCTGCGCCAGCTGCAGGGCTGTCACTGACAGGCCGTATCCGTAGGCCAGCGTGGCCCGTTCAATATCGCGCCAGCGATGAAAGTCCGACAGGTAACCGTCCGCCTCGCCCGGAAAACCACTGGCTGTCGCCACGCCCAGGCCGGCACCCGTCAGGCCTTTCCAGATGATTTCCGGCTCCAGCGACAGCGCGATCTTGCTGGCGGCGACGTTGCTCGACTTGCGGATCACCCCGGTCAGGTCCAGCGTGCCGTAGTCGTGCATATCGCGGATGGTATTCACGCCCACCTGGAACAGGCCCGGCGAGGTATCGATCCGGGTGCCGACCTGGTAGCGACCGCTTGCCAGCGCCGCGGCGATCACAAACGGTTTCATGGTCGAACCCGGTTCGAATACGTCGGTGACTGCGCGGTTGCGCAGCTTGTCCGGTTTCAGGCGCTTGCGGTTGTTGGGATTAAAGGACGGCTGGTTGACCAGCGCCAGCACCTCACCGGTGTGGTTGTCCAGCACCACTACCGACCCGGAACGCGCATGGTGCTTGCTGACCGCTGCCTTCAGCTCCCGGTAGGCCAGGTACTGGATGCGCCGGTCGATACTCAGCTTCAACGTCTTGCCCGGGTGCGCGGAACGGATGTTCTCCACGTTGGCAATGGTATGACGGCGCCCGTCCTTGACCACGCGCTTGGAGCCCGGTTCGCCGCTCAACCAGTCATCGTACGCAAGCTCCAGCCCTTCCTGGCCGGCATCATCCACGTTGGTAAAACCCAGCAGGTGCGAAGCCACTTCACCGGCCGGGTAGTAGCGACGGTACTCCTGCTGCAGGTAGACACCCGGCACTTCCAGTGACATCACCTGCTGCGCGCGGTCCGGGGCAATGTGACGCCGCAGGTAGACAAATTCGCGGTTCTGGCGCTGACCCAGCAACCGTTGCAGCTTGTCGGCACCGAGGCCCAGCAAGCCGGCGATGCGTGACAGGTCGGCCGGCGACGCCACCAGTTCTTTCGGGTTCACCCAGACAGACTGTACCGGCGTGCTGATCGCCAGCGGTTCATCGTTGCGGTCGACGATCATGCCGCGATGCGCCGGCACCTGGACCACGCGCAAGTGACGCAGGTCACCCTGTCCCTGCAGGAACTCGCGGTCCAGTAGCTGCAACTGTCCGCTGCGGCCGACCAGCACGGCAAAGCCGGTCAGCATCAGGCCCACAACCACGTAGTGACGCATGCGGCTGATGTGTGCCGGTTTACTCATCAATGTTCATCGCCGCAGTATGACCACCTGTTGCGGGCCGGGTATTTCCATACCCAGGCGTTTACGTGCCGCACTTTCCACCTTGCCATGCGTGGTATGCGTACTTTGCTCGAGCTGTAGCTGCCCCCATTCGACATTCATGGCATCGCGTTCCGACTCCAGCGCCTGCAATTCAATAAACAGCTTGCGGCTTTGATGCTTGGCATAGGCCGCGCCCATGGCGGTCGCGATCACGGCCAGTATCAGCGCCGGCAACAGGAATGTCCTCATGCGGGCCGCTCCGCCACACGCAACACCGCGCTGCGCGCGCGCGGGTTGCCCAGGATTTCCTGCTCGTCGGCCCGCACCGCTTTGCCCACGGCCCGCAAACGCGGCTGATACTGATCCGGCATCACCGGCAAATCCGGCGGTAACTGCGGACCGCGCTGCTGGTCGCGGATAAAACGTTTGACCATACGGTCTTCCAGCGAATGGAAACTGATCACCGCCAGCCGGCCACCGGGCGCGAGTGCCTCGACGGTCTGCGGCAGCACCGTTTCCAGCGCCTCGAGTTCACGGTTAATGAAGATGCGGATCGCCTGAAAACTGCGTGTCGCCGGGTGCCGCTTGTGCGCGTGCCCCGGTACCGCGGCAGCAATCAGCTCAGCCAGCTGTACGGTGGTGGTGATCGGGTTTTCCTCACGCGCCTGCACCAGCTTGCGGGCAATACGGCGCGAATGACGTTCTTCGCCGTACTTCCACAGCACCTCCGCGATTTCCCTCTCCGTAGCGCCGGCCAGCCAGTCACTGGCGCTTTGTCCGCTGTGCGGGTTCATGCGCATATCGAGGGGCCCCTCACGGAGGAAACTGAAGCCACGCTGTGCATCGTCCAGTTGGGGTGACGAAACGCCGAGATCCAGCAGGATGCCATCCACCTTCCCTTCCCAATTCAGTTCTGACACGACCGCTCCAAGTTGTTCAAAGCTCCCGTGGCGCAGGTCCAGGCGCTGCTCCTCCCTGAAACGGTCTGCGGCAAACGCCAGCGCGTCGGAATCCCTGTCAAAAGCCAGCAGCCGTCCGTGTGTTCCCAGCCTGTCCAGCAGCGCCGCTGCGTGACCGCCGCGCCCGAAGGTGCCATCTATGTACAAACCGTCCGGCCTGACCTGCAGTGCATCCAGCACCTGATCGAGCAGTACCGGACGGTGTAATTCATGCGCCAAGACTAGAGTGTCAGTGTTTCGAGCGGATGCGGCCGATCATCGTTGTCCGCACGACCGCCCATCCAGCTGCTGCCAATCTGTTCCCAGCTTTCCTCGTTCCATATTTCAAATTTCTTGCCCACACCGACCAGCGCCACGCTCTTGTCCAGGCGGGCGAAATCACGCAGGCGGGGCGCGATCAGGATACGGCCGTTGCCGTCCAGCTCGACTTCGGTGGCATAACCGACCAACATACGCTGCATGTCGCGGGTGCGACGGTCCTGGTTGGGGGTACGGATCAGCTGGAGTTCGATGTCTTCCCATTCGGGCTGGGGATACAGCAACAGGCAGCCGTCGTCGTGCACGGTCAGCACCAGCCGGCCGTCGTACCGCTCGGTGAGCAACGCCCGGTAGCGGGTCGGCAAGGCCATGCGCCCCTTGGCATCGAGCTTGACTGAACTACCTCCACGGAACACTGGACTCCCGTCGACCTCCCATTATTACCACTAATTTCCACTTCGCCCCACTTTTTGACACTATAGGTAGCAAATCCCCACCTTGTCAAGGTGA
>DRQL01000321.1 GCA_011371465.1 Gammaproteobacteria bacterium
CACGCCAGCCGGCCAGGACAAGCCCGTCACCTTCGAACACGACTGGGGATCGAGTAATCCTTCCTACAGCAGAGGCGAACAGGTTAGGGTGCTGTACTCACCAACCAGCCCCGGTGATGCGATCATTGACGCGGGCTGGATGAACTGGCTGGCCTCACTGTTGACGCTGACATTGGGATTGGTGTTTACCGTGGCAGGGAGTGCTGCGCTCAGGAAACGCAGCAGGGACAAGAGTAAGCGGTCGGACGGTTTTAAAGGGGTCGGTGACAAGTACGTCTAGACAAGAAGGGAAACCCCCGGCTCTGCTGGAGAGGCATCGATCGTTTGGCGGTACCAGGCGTTTCCCGGAAACTCCAAAGCGTGAGCCGGGCCGCCGGCGGCCATCCGCAGGCAGCCGCGGAGACGCTATGTCAACCTGCATCGTCACACAGGATGCAGAAGCAGGTATCATAGTCCCGGCCCGGGCGGGTCCGGATTCAGGTTACCAGGTATATGCATCTTCATTCAGCAGCGGACCCCGCGTCGCTTTCACCGCAATTGATCGATACCACAGGTGAACTGCTCGCCGCCGCAGGGCGACGTAATCACCGTTGTGCCCTGGTGTTCACCGGTACGCGCGACGGGTGTCGGGCTGCGGCGGAGCAGGTGCTGGCGGCCACTGGTCTGTTAGCGGTGCACTGGTTCAGCGATCGGGCCCCCCGGGGTGCCGAGGCCAGCCAGGGCGCTGCTGCCATGCGATTGCTGGGCACTGAACTCGATGCGCTGGTCTTCGACGCCTGGTCAGGCTTCGACCCGAATGCCTTTGGCGCATTGAGCGGCACGGTTCGGGGTGGCGGCCTGTTGCTGATACTGGCGCCGGTATTGCGGGACTGGCCCGGGTACGCGGATCCCCAGAACGAACGAATCACGGTTTTCCCCTACGCAGCTGAAAAGCTGAGCGGCCGTTTCGTGGCGCGCCTGGTGCGGGTGATCGAATCCGACAGGCAGGTCCTGTGTATCGAAAATGGTGTGATCCGCAGTTCCCCGGACCCGTTGCCGGACGTGTCGGTCAGTGCAGAGGCGATCGAATCTCCCTGCAGAACCGCTGACCAGCAACGCGCGGTGGAAGCCGTCATCCGGGTGGCCACCGGCCACCGGCGCAGGCCGGTGGTGCTGACCTCGGACCGGGGTCGTGGCAAGTCGGCCGCGTTGGGCATTGCGGCGGCGCAGCTGATACGGCAGGGGCGTGGAAACATTCTGCTGACCGGCCCCGGGCGGGAGTCGGTGGATGCCGTTCTCCGGCATGCCGGCGGCATCCGTTTTGTGCCGCCGGACGAACTGGTGCGTAGCCCGCAGACCGCGGACCTGCTGCTGGTCGATGAAGCCGCCGCGATCCCGGTGCCGCTGCTGGAGTCGCTCTTGAAACGCTATGCCCGCATCGCTTTTGCCACGACGGTGCACGGCTACGAGGGCACCGGGCGCGGCTTTGCGCTGCGCTTTTCGCGCGTGCTGGATGCGCATACCAACCGCTGGAAAACGTTGTTCCTGGAAACCCCGGTGCGCTGGGCCCCGGGCGACCCGGTGGAACGGCTGGTGTTCCGGATGCTGGCGCTCGATGCGGAAGCGGCGCCGGGTGAGGCACTGCAGGACGCGGGTGTGGATACGGCCGTGATCGAACGCCTGCGGCGGGATGCGCTTGCGGTCGATGAGCGTGTGCTGTCGGAACTGTTTGGTTTACTGGTGCAGGCGCACTACCGTACCCGCCCGCTGGACCTGCGCCACCTGCTGGACGGGCCCAACCTGTCGGTATACGTGGTGCGCATGGCGGGACATATCACCGCCACGGCACTGGTGGCCGAAGAGGGCGGGTTTGATGCGTCTACCGCCGAAGCCATCAGCGCCGGCAGAACCCGACCGCACGGTCACCTGTTGCCGGAAGCGCTGGCCGCCTACCAGGGACTGGTGCAGGCACCGCAGTTGCGCTGTGCCCGGATCATGCGCATCGCCGTTCACCCGGCGGTGCAGCGGCAGGGACTGGGTACGCGGCTGGTGGAAGCCGTGACCGAACAGGCCCGTTGCGAAGGTCTTGACTACATTGGCAGCAGCTTTGCCGCGACACCGGAACTGCTGGACTTCTGGACGAAATCGGGCTGGTCGGTGGCGCGACTGGGTATTCAGCGCGGCGCCAGTAGCGGCAGTCATTCGGTGTTGATGCTGCGCGGTCTTTCGGAGCAGGGACGGGCGTTGACCCGACAGGCCGGTGAACGTTTCCTGGCGCAGTTCCCGCAGCAGTTGTGCGACAGCCTGCGCGACCTGGACGCAGCACTGGTGACGCGTCTGCTGCGGCGGCAGGCCGGACCGTACCCGGTCGAGCCGGATACGGCGGACTGGCAGGATGCGAAGGCCTTCGCTTTCGAACAGCGTCTGCTGGAGGTGTCGATCGGCTCGGTATGGCGGGTGGTTTGCCATGCCCTGATGACCGGGCAGGGCATCACGGAGCTGGATGAAGACCAGCTCAGGCTGCTGGTGGCGCGGGTCCTGCAGAAACACGACTGGCCGACCTGCGCACAACGGGTACAGCTGCCCGGCCGTCCCCAGGCGCTGTCGCTGTTGCGCGCGGCGGTGGCAAAGTTGATCCGGTGATGCACTTCCTTTGCTATGATGGGACTTCCCTGAATACAGGTATTCCATGAACGATCTGCACGCCAACCCGGACTTTCGCCACGACAGCTCGCCCTGTACCGGTGTGCTGCTGGTGAACCTGGGCACGCCGGACACCCCGGATACCGGTGCCGTGCGCGACTACCTGGCGGAATTCCTGTGGGACCCGCGCGTGGTCGACGTGGCACGCCCGCTGTGGTGGCTGGCCTTGCACGGCGTGATACTGCGGATCCGGCCAGCCCGGGTTGCCAAAGCCTACCGGTCCATCTGGACGGAGGAGGGCTCGCCCCTGCTATCGGTATCCAGAAAGCTGACCGCACAGCTGCGACAACGTTACGCGCAGCGCGACAGCGGGCGGGTGGAAGTTGCGCTGGCCATGCGCTATGGCAAACCGGCCATCGAAACGGCATTGCTGGAGCTGGAAAAAAAGGGTATGCGCCGCCTGCTGGTGCTGCCGCTGTACCCACAGTATTCGTCGACTACCACGGCTGCCGTCTTCGATGAACTGGCGCGGGTACTGGGCCAGTGGCGCTGGCTGCCGGATATCCGTTTTGTACAGCACTACCACGACCACCCGGCCTATATCGAAGCCCTGGCGGACAGTATTCGCGAACACTGGGAAACGCAGGGTCGCTCCGAACGGCTGCTGATGTCATTTCACGGCATCCCCGAGCGGATGTGCCGGTCAGGCGACCCCTACTATTGCGAATGTGTAAAAACGGCGCGCCTGCTGGCGGCCAGGCTCGACCTGGCGGAAGCGCAATGGAAACTGACCTTTCAGTCCCGCTTTGGCCGCGAACCCTGGTTGCAGCCCTATACCGATATCACTCTGAAAGAATGGGCTTCGCAGGGCGTGCAAAGCGTCGACGTGGTCTGCCCCGGGTTCAGTGCCGATTGTCTGGAGACCCTGGAGGAAATCAATGGCCAGAACCGGGAGCTGTTCCTGGCAGCGGGTGGCAGGCAGTTCAGCTACATCGCTGCACTGAATGACCGCGCGCAACACGTGGAGGCGCTGGCACAGTTGATCGATGCACAACTGCAGGGTTGGCAGCCCGCGCTGGACGATGCGCCCGAACACCTGGCGGCCTGTCGTGAGCGGGCACTGGCCGATGGTGCCGGGCAGTAAGCGCCCGCTGGTGGCGATCAGCAGCTGCCTGCTGGGGGAAAACGTACGGTACGACGGCCGGCATAAACGGGACCCCTGTATTGCGCAGTATCTTTCCACTCACGTGGACTGGAAACCCGTCTGTCCGGAAGTGGGTGCCGGTCTGGGCGTGCCGCGCCCGGCGATTCAGCTGGTGGGTACGGAAGAACGGCCTGCGGCGCTGGGTGTCGAGAACAGCAGCCTGGAGGTTACTGAGGCGCTGCTGGAGTATGCACAGCGCATGCTGCCGGAACTGCGGGACGTGAACGGGTATGTTTTCAAGAGCCGCTCACCGAGCTGCGGGCTGGTGGATACGCCGTTGTTCGATTCCAGCGGGCAGGAACTGGCGCAGACCGCGGGACTTTTTGCGCGTGTGATCGTAGCAGCTCTGCCGGCGCTGCCCGTGATCGATGAGCAGCAGCTGCATGATACGCAGCGCCGTGCGCGGTTCCTGCAACAGGTGCAGGCGTGCTGGCAGCAGCAGAAAAGCGCAGGTTCCTGAGCGGTATTCCGCGCCATGCCCGTCACGCTCCTGGAAATACGTCGCGCGCACCGGCTGCTGGAGGCATTTTGTCGGCAGCGCAGTGCTGCGCCAGGATCTAATACGCGCCTGGGTTGTCAACAGGAGGGTGACAGCCTGCTGATCGGTGCGCTCGAGGAGCCTTTCCGGCCACTGGTCAAACTGGTGTACCGCGAGGAGCGCTGGTTCCTGTACTGGCAGCCGCGCAGCGGCGACTGGCAACCCTGGCCGCACCTGAATTCAGCCGGCTCCTTTCAGGCGGTCATCGATGAACTGGAACAGGCGCCCCTGCACGTGCACTGGCAGGCGGACTGACGGGAATCATGTAATGCAAATGCACACCATCCATTCCACCCTGCTGGCCGCGCTGTTGCTGCTGGCCCCGGCAGCCTTCATGGCGCAGGCGGACGAAGTCGAAAAAGTGCTTTTCCTGGTCGTGGAAAAGGATGATGTCATTGCCTCGAACACGCGCTCCGGACGTTTCGACCGGCTGGACCTGCAGGCCAAGGAGCGCATCAGGGACTACAAGGTATCCAATGCCGTCGCCGTGGTCGTCACCAACCAGCGTCTGGTTGCGTATGGCGTGCAGGCCGGCGGCTGGCAGGCGACCCGTATCGAGGCCGGTGAACGGGTGGAACGTATTGAAGTCGAGGACTACTCGGCAACCGTGGTCACCAACGACCGCATCCTCAATTTCTACGGGCGCAGCGGCGCCTGGTCCCATGTGCGTCGCGGTGTTCAGTTGCGGTAAGGCGGTTACCCTCAGTCAGGTGCCGGCCTGTTGCGTGACGTCGACGTATAGCTTGATGCGTTGTCCCGGCTGCAGGTAGCGCCCCTTCGGCAGGGTATTCCATTTGCGCAGATCGGCTACCGATACCCTGAACTTGCTGGAAATCCGCGACAGGGAGTCGCCCTTGCGCACCCGGTAGTAGATCGGACGGATCTGCGAGCCGGGGTGAAAACTCTTGGTGGAAGAGGCGCGGGTCCAGACCACCAGTTTCTGCCCCACCCGTAACGGGTCACCCGGCGCCATGCCGTTCCAGGAGGCCAGCTTGCGCACACTGACCTTGTACTCGCGGGACAGGTCCCAGAAGGTATCCCCGGGTGACACGATGTGGCGGGTTTTGTAGCCCTTGCGCTGGTGTGACTGTTTGCTCCTGAGGCGTTGCCGGGCGCTCAGCTGGTAGCTTTCCTGTCCCTGGCTGGATACGGGTACCAGCAGGTGCTTGCCGGCCCGGATCGAGCTGCCGCTGACCCCATTGGCGGCTTTCAGCGCCGCCGTGGTGGTGTGGTAGCGTTTGGCGATCTGGCTGAGGGTTTCCCCTTTTTTAATCTTGTGACGCAGCCACTGCACGCGTTTTTCGGGCGGCAGCGCAGCGATGGCCTGGCGGAAGTCACTCGCCCGGTCCACGGGGATGAGCAGCCGGTGCGGACCTTTGGGCGAGGTGGCCCACTGGTTGAAACCCGGGTTGAGCCGGTACAGGTCGTTGAGTTCGATACCGGCGAGGTCGGCGGCAATCGCCAGGTCGATCTGGCCGTTGGTTTTTACAATCTCGAAATAGGGCTCGTCCGGCAGCGGGCCGAGGTCCACGCCATACCGCTCAGGGTGGTTTACCAGTTGCTTCAGGGCAATCAGCTTGGGCACATAGGCACGGGTTTCCTTCGGCAGTTTCAGATCCCAGAAGGTCACCGGTTTGCCTTTTTTCCGGTTCCGGCGCACTGCTTTGGAGACGGTGCCCTCGCCCGAGTTGTAGGCGGCCAGCGCCAGCAGCCAGTCGCCCTTGAAGCGTTTGTTGAGGTATTGCAGGTAATCCAGTGCGGCGTTGGTGGAGTCCAGCAGGTCACGGCGGCCGTCGTACCACCAGTCCTGTTTGAGTTTGAAACGTTTGCCGGTCGCCGGGATGAACTGCCACAGTCCGGCGGCACGGCCGTGGGAATAGGCGAAGGGGTCATAGGCGCTTTCGACAATCGGCAGCAGGGCGATTTCGGCCGGCATGCCGCGCCGTTTTACTTCCTGGTGGATGTGCCAGGCGTAGCGGCGCGAGCGTTCGGTGACGCGCTGCATGTATTGCGGATGTTTCGCGTACCAGTTGCGCTGTACGCGTACACGCTCGTTATCCTGGTCCGGGAGAGAAAATTCCTGGCGCAGCCTGGCCCACAGGTCGGCGGGAACCGGTTGTTCGTAGGGGGCCACTTCGATGCCGGTGACCGGACGGGCAGCGGCCAGCAGGGTGCGCGATGGACGGTTTTCCTGGCGGGTGTCACCGGGCGGTTGGCTGTGGCCGGATTGCGGCCGGCCGACTTCCGCCGGGGGTGGCAGCGTGGCGCAGGCGCTGAGCAGCAGGGTGGCGAACAGTAGAAATCGGGTAGCCATATGAGCTTATCGGCGCAACCGCCGCGGCTTTTACCTCAAGTCGGTGAACAAACGCGTTTTTTCTCCCGGCCCACAATGCTGACAGGGACGGAATAATGCGTCAAGCATTGTGGATACCGGCCCTGGATGCGTTATGATTGAATGACTTATGAGAACTTCAACGGTTTCAGCCGATACCGCGCGGCAATTGCCCGAACTTCGTCTCTGGTGCCGGCAGCACCTTGGGCAGCAGCTCGCCGCAGCCGAGCAGACGGCCCTGCGCGAGCTGCTGAGCGACATATTCGGTTACCACCTGCTGGTGCTGGACCCGGGGTGTCAGCCGCAGGCACTGGGCGCCAGCCGCATCATGCACCGGGTGGTGCAGTCCCGTACCGGCGAGGGGCTGGATGAAACGCCCGGCATCCTGGCCAGCTGCGAGCAACTGCCCATCCAGTCCGACTGTATCGATGCGTTCGTGTTGCCGCACGTGCTGGAACTGTCCAGGGATGCGCATCAGGTGTTGCGCGAAATCGACCGTTGCCTGGTGGCCGAAGGACACGTCATTATTCTTGGCTTCAATCCCTATGGCTGGTGGGGACTGCGGCGCCTGCTGCTGGGCTGGCGGGGGCGCGTGCCCTGGTCACTCAAATTCTACGGGCTTGCACGCCTGAAAGACTGGCTTTCCCTGCTGGGGTTTGACACGATTCATGCCCGCTACCTGTTTCCGCACCCACCGTGGCAGTATGGTAGCGGCGCTTCACAGGGCAAGCTGTTGCAACGTTTACACCGGGATCGATGGCCGTGGCTGGCGGCTTCCTATGTGCTGGTGGCGCGCAAGCGCGTGGCGACGCTGACGCCCATCAAGCCACGCTGGCGGCCGCGTCGCTCGGTATTGCCGGCCGGGGTCGCCGAAACCAGCCAGGGGGGGTTGCAGCGCGATGGCTGACGTGGAAATCTTTACCGACGGCGCCTGCCGGGGAAACCCCGGTCCGGGTGGCTGGGGCGCCCTGCTGCGCTATGGCAAGCACGAGAAGGAACTGTTCGGCGGTGAGGCCGAGAGCACCAACAACCGCATGGAACTGATGGCGGCCATCCGGGCGCTGGAAAGTCTCAAACGACCCTGTACGGTCAGCCTGACCACGGATTCCAGCTATGTCCGGAACGGGATTACGCAGTGGTTGCCGAACTGGAAGAAGAAAGGCTGGAAGACCTCAGCGCGCAAACCGGTAAAAAATGCCGACCTGTGGAAGCGCCTGGACCGCGCCGTGCAGGCGCACCAGGTGACCTGGCACTGGGTCAAGGGGCACAGCGGCCACCCGGAGAACGAACGCGCCGACCAGCTGGCCAACCGCGGCATCGATGAACTCTAGTGTACGGTAACGCCCTGAATACACGTTACATTAGAAACAGGAGTCTGACATGAGACAGGTGATTCTCGATACGGAAACCACCGGGCTGGAGCCCCAGCAGGGGCACCGCATCATTGAAATCGGCTGTGTGGAAATGGTGGACCGCAAGCTGACCGGGAACAATTTTCACCAGTACCTGCAACCGGACCGCGAAATCGATGCAGGCGCCATCGAGGTGCACGGCATCAGTAATGAATTCCTCGCCGACAAGCCGCGCTTTGCAGACATCGTGGAGGATTTCATCCACTACATCACAGGTGCGGAGCTGGTGATCCACAATGCGCCGTTCGATGTCGGTTTCCTGGATCACGAATTCAGGCTGTGCGATACCGGCAAACAGGTGAGCGAACTCTGCACGGTACTGGACACGCTGACCATGGCGCGCAAGATGCACCCGGGGCAGAAAAACAACCTGGATGCGCTGTGCCGGCGCTATGAAATCGACAATACCCACCGCGAGCTGCACGGCGCCCTGCTGGACGCGGAGATCCTGGCCGATGTCTACCTGGCCATGACCGGCGGCCAGGTGGCCCTGCAGCTGGGTGCGGGCAGCGAGGCGGCCAATGACAGCCATGAAGAAAAAATCCGGCGCCTGCCCGCTGACCGGCCGGTACTGCGGGTGATTCGGGCGGACGACACGGAGGTGGCCGAGCACCGGGCGCGGCTGCAGGCGATTGCAAAGGCGGCGGGTGGCCCGTCGCTGTGGGATCGGCTGGAAACTGACCCGGGGTCCTGAGGTGGTTGGCGGCATGACGAATTCATCAGAAGTTTTCTAGAAAGTATCCGCGTTCAACCATAAATGGCTGACAATGCCGGCGGCATAGCCCAGTGCGATCGCAGGCGTCCATTTGAGGTGGGTAAAGAAAGTGTACCTGCCGCGCGCCTGTCCCATCAGCGCAACGCCGGCTGCCGAGCCGATGGACAGCAGGCTGCCGCCAACGCCGGTGGTCAGCGTGACCAGCAGCCATTGCCCCAGTGGCATATCCGGGTTCATGGACAACACGGCGAACATCACCGGAATATTGTCGACGATGGCCGACAGGATGCCGACCAGGATATTGGCCTGGGTTGCACCGAGTTCTCC
>DRQL01000322.1 GCA_011371465.1 Gammaproteobacteria bacterium
ACCGGCGGGGCGGGGGCCGGTTGCGACACGGTTCGCGACGGTCCCAGCAACGCATCCAGCCCGCGACCCAGTCCTCGTTTTTTTGCTGCCATAGCCAATTGATCAACCTTTATATATGTTCACTGCTGTACTCAGGATCCCAACGCCTCGACGCGGGGTTCGTCGGGTTGCTGCACCGGTGGCTGCGCGCGCCGCACCATTTCCGCGGCCAGCGCCAGGTAGGCGATGGCACCACGCGAGGTTTTGTCGTACTTGAGTATCGGGGCCCCGTAACTGGGCGCTTCGGCAAGCCGGATATTGCGCGGGATGATGGTGCGGTACACCTTGTCGCCAAAATGATCGAGCAGTTGTTGCGAGACCTCGTTGGCGAGGTTGTTGCGGGCGTCGAACATGGTGCGTAACAAGCCTTCGATTTCCAGCCCGGGATTGACGGCGTCGCGGATCTGCTCGATGGTTTCCAGCAGGGCGCTGAGCCCTTCCAGCGCATAGTATTCGCACTGGATGGGGATGAACACCGCGTTGGCCGCTGTGAGCGCGTTCAGGGTGAGCATGTTCAGTGCCGGCGGGCAGTCGATCAGGATGTAGTCGTAGTCCTGCGCAACCGGCTGCAGCCGGGCGGCAAGGCGCGTTTCGCGCTGCTCGCTTTGCATCAGGCCGACTTCCGCCGCGGTCAGGTCACTGTTACCGGGAACCAGGTGGTAACCGGCCTCCCGCGCGTCGACAATCACCTCGCCGAGCGGGACGTCCTCCATCAGCAGGTGGTAACCGCTCAACTCGACGTCGAGCTTGTTCACGCCGCTGCCCATGGTGGCATTGCCCTGCGGGTCGAGATCCACCAGCAGCACCCGCCGTCTGGTGGCGGCCAGCGAGGCCGCCAGGTTCACGCAGGTGGTGGTCTTGCCCACGCCGCCCTTCTGGTTACTGATGGCAATGATGCGACTCATGCGCTTACGGATGACTCCCCGGTGGTTTCCAGCCAGAGCAGGTGACGGTCAGCCGCCAGCCCCGGAACGTTCAGGCGTTCGATGTGCAAATCAGCGCGATTCTCCTGCAGCGCATCCATCTCCTGTTCGGGCACGGCGCCCTTCATGAACAGCATGCGGCCGCCGGGACGCAGCAGGTGGACGCTTTGCCGGTACAGCGCGTCCAGGCTCGCCACCGCCCGGCTGATTACCATATCAAATGACCGGCCCGGCTGATACTCCTGCATGCGCGACTGTACTACCCGGACCTTCTCCAGGCCCAGTTCCGCCACCGCCTGGCGCACAAAGCGCACTTTCTTGGCGTTCGCATCCAGCAGCGTGACCTCCAGCCCGGGACGGGCAATGGCAATGGGCAGGCCGGGCAGGCCGGCGCCGGTGCCGACATCCAGCAGGCTGTGGCCGCGCAGGAAGGGCAATACCGCCAGGCTGTCGAGGATATGGCGGTTCACCATCTCCAGCGGGTCACGCACCGCGGTGAGATTGGTGACCCGGTTCCATTTTTCCAGCAGGCGCAGCAGCGCCGTGAACCGCTCCACGGCGCTGTCGTCCAGCGTCGGGTCCAGCTGGTGGCAACCCCGGGACACGGCCGTTTGCAAAGGGTCGGAAGACATGCGGAAAGTGCGCTGCCCGGTTCAGGCGGTTTTACGCGCCGGCGCGTTCTTCTTCAGGTGTACCAGCAGCAGGGATATGGCGGCAGGCGTCACACCCGGTATACGCGCCGCCTGGCCAATGGTTTCCGGTCGCGCTGCGATCAGTTTTTCCCGGACTTCGGCCGACAGGCCCCTGACCAGCCGGAAATCGAAATCCCCGGGCAGCGCCTTGTGTTCGTTGCGCTGCTGGCGCGCGATTTCCTCCTGCTGGCGCTCGATGTAGCCCTGGTAGCCGGCCTGTATCTCCACCTGTTCGGCCACCTTGCGGTCGGTCACACCGGGACCCAGCGCAGGCAGCTGCATGAGCGCCGCGTAGTCCAGTGCCGGGCGGCGCAGCAGGTCGGAAGCGCGCTGTTCACTACGGATATACTCACCAGATATTTCCTGCAACTGCGCGGCCTCCGCTGAGCCGGGTCTCACCCACAGATCCTGCAGGCGTTGCTGTTCCTGCGCAATCGCGTCACGTTTGGCGACAAAACGCTGCCAGCGTGTATCGTCCACCAGCCCCAGCTCACGCCCTGTCGGGGTCAGCCTCAGGTCTGCATTGTCCTCGCGCAGCAACAGTCGGTATTCGGCACGGCTGGTGAACATGCGGTAGGGCTCAGTGGTGCCGCGGGTCACCAGGTCATCGATCATGACACCGGTGTAGGCCTGGTCACGGCGCGGACTCCACGCGGCTTCGCCGGCACAGCGGCGCGCCGCATTCAGTCCGGCAATCAGCCCCTGGGCAGCCGCTTCTTCATAGCCCGTGGTGCCGTTGATCTGGCCGGCGAAAAACAGGCCGTCGATGAACCGGGTTTCCAGCGAGGCTTTCAGGTCGCGCGGGTCGAAATAGTCATACTCGATGGCATAACCCGGCCGGGTGATGTGCGCGCGCTCGAAACCGGGCATGGAGTGCACCAGGTCGTTCTGCACATCGAAGGGCAGGCTGGTGGATATGCCGTTGGGGTAAATCTCGTGGGTGTTCAGGCCTTCCGGTTCGACAAAAACCTGGTGAGAGGTTTTGTCGGCAAAACGGACCACCTTGTCTTCAATGGAAGGGCAGTAGCGCGGACCCACACCCTCGATCACCCCCGAATACATGGGCGAGCGGTCCAGCCCGGCGCGGATGATCTCGTGGGTACGCTCGGTGGTTGCCGCCAGGTAACAGGCGATCTGCCGCGGGTGCTCGCGGCCATCCGCCAGGAAAGAAAAACTCGGTACGGGTGAGTCGCCCGGTTGCTCGACCAGCCGGCTGTAATCGATACTGCGGCCGTCGATACGCGGCGGCGTACCGGTCTTCAGGCGCTCGACGCGAAACGGCATGGCGCGCAGGCGCTGCGCCAGCGCATTGGCAGGCGGGTCGCCGGCCCTGCCGCCTTCGTGACTGGACAGACCGATATGAATACGCCCGCCCAGGAAGGTACCGACCGCCAGCACCACCGCGTCGGCATGAAAGCGCAGCCCCATGCGGGTAACCACACCGCGGACGGTATCCCCCTCCACGATCAGGTCATCGACCGCCTGCTGGAACAGCGACAGGCCGGGCTGGTTTTCCAGCATCGATCGAATCGCCTGCCGGTAGAGCTGGCGATCGGCCTGACAGCGGGTGGCCCGCACCGCGGGTCCCTTGCTGGCGTTCAGGCGGCGAAACTGGATGCCGGCCCGGTCAGCGGCTTTGGCCATGGCGCCACCCAGCGCGTCGATCTCCTTGACCAGGTGACCCTTGCCGATGCCACCGATGGCCGGGTTGCAGCTCATCTGGCCCAGCGTGTCGATGTTGTGGGTCAGCAGCAGGGTGCGTGCGCCACTGCGCGCAGCCGCCAGCGCGGCCTCGGTCCCCGCGTGACCGCCACCCACCACGATGACTGCAAACCGGCTTTCAAAATCCATCCGGTAAGTATACCCCAGGCCTGACCTTTGCCCGGTTGGTGCCTTCCGGGACATAGCCATCAGCCCTTCCACCGCCCGGTTTTTGCTACCGTCATTCCGGCGCAGGCCGGAATCCGGATCCACCCGCGTACCGGAGTCCGGCCTGCGCCGGAATGACGGACAAGATAAGGCATGCCTATATATTTAGGTAATACTATAAATATGGATATTGCTATTTATTACTTTCATCTATAATAGATACAATGGCTTGTAAAATCTTCTCCGTCACCACCCCGGTACTGAACTGTTCCACGACGCGCTGATAGGCCGCCTGCCGTAATTGCCCGGACAATGTTTCGTCGGTCAAAAGCCGCTGTATCTGCTGTGCCGTGGAGGCGGCATTACCGATTTCGCTGAACAGGGCCTGCTCGCCATCGCGGAACATCTCCAGGTGACCGGCGGCGTTTGAGAGGACCATGGGTACGCCGGCGACCGCTGCCTGCAGCGGTGTCAGACCAAAGGCATCGGAGCGCGCCGGGACGCACAGCAGGTCGATGCCGGCCATAAAATCATCGACCGCATCGACCCAGCCCGGGAATTCCAGCCGCCCGGTCAGTCCCAGCTGCTCCGCCCGGGACTGCAGGCGCGGACCTTCGTCGCCGCTGCCACCCAGTACTGCCTGAAAAGGCACCCCGCGCCGGTTCAGCAAACCCAGCGCGTCGATGAAAACGTCGAATCCCTTGACCGGGTCGAAACGCCCGAGGGCGCCGATACGCAGGGGTGCATGACGGGACCGGGGCGGGCAGCGCCCGTCTCCGGTATCGATCATATTGGGAACTACGTAGCAGGGGCGGGTCGATGCCGGCGGTCCCGCAGCCCGGATTTTCTGCGCAAGATGCGCGGTCAGCGGCAGGTAGGCATCGGCTGGCAACAGGCGCCTGACCTTGTCACTGTGGGTGACGGCCACCACCGGTACACGCCCACCGAGCGCACGCTTCAGCAGGGCCACAGAACGACTGCAGTGGGCAATGGCCAGGTCAGGCCCGAATGCCTGCAGTCGCCGCCGGGCACGGCGGGCGGCCAGGTAGTCGTAGTGACCGTGGTTGCGGAGGTATTCCACCGTTACGCCGGCGGGCAGCTGCCCCGGGTCCGGCGCACGGGCTGCGTTGAGCAGCAATAACACCTGGAAGCCGTGCTGGCTTAGCAGGCGGCTGTATTCACACACCACCTGCCAGCGCCCGCCGCGGGCGTCGCCCAGCACGCTGTTGACGATGCGAATAGCTCGGTCATTTCGATCCATGCAGTCCCGCCACGGTTACTCCTGCCGTGCAAATACCAGGGAACCGCTGATGAATTCAGAATCCCCGTCATTGCGAGCGTAGCGCGGCAATCTCGTGCAATGTAATCCATCGGTTGGAGATTGCCGCGTCACTTCGTTCCTCGCAATGACGAATTCATCGGAGCTTCCCAGGTATGCGTGCATGGCGTGAGACAGAACAGTAACCCGGCTTATTCCGCGGTAGCAGCAGCAGCAAATCCCTGCAATGCCTTGCTCATTTTGGCGATCACCGGGTCGCGGTCCGTGATTCCGTGGCGGCTGGCGATATAGGCCGGGTCATTGTAGACCAGCCATACATCACCGTTTTCATCTTCCCGCGCCAGCACCTTGAGCGGCAGGTCGATACCCGCATTCTGGTTGCTCTGCATCAGCAGGGTACCGATTTTCGGGTTGCCGAAGATCAGTAACACGGTAGGGCGCAGCTGCATGGAAACGCCCGCTGCACCCTTGCTGTGATCCACGCGGGCAAAGACCCGCATGCCCTTTTCCCGCACCGCGTCCTCGAACCGGTCCAGCGTGACCGGCACACTGAAGGCACTTTTTACCGTTACCAGGCCATCACCTGCCCAGGCTACCGGAAGCAGAAAAAAAGCAGCGACCAACGCTGCGAGTAAACGATTCATACCGAACCCCCCCTGTGGTGGTATCTGAAAGGAAGCGGGGCCCTCCCGGCCCCGCTTATCCCGGGGTCAGAATATTGCCAGCAATTGCACCGTAAGGCGATCATCCATGCTGTCGGCGATTTCATTCTGCGGCGCGGAAGAGGAAAAGTCCGGGGCATCCAGGTCGCGGAACTCGTAGTTCACCAGGGCGCGGGTTTTCTTGTTGAAGAAATACTGCACGCCCAGGGTGAGGGTGGTGAACTCGCGCTCGGCGGCATCGACATTCTTCATGCGGTCCAGGTAATCGTAGCGGATATCCAGCTCGATCTGCGGGATGACCGCGTAGCCAAAGTGAACATAGTAGCCTTCCGACTCGCCGTTCGGCTGCATGTTCAGCGAGGCGGTCAGGGCGCCATTGTTACTGATCGAGCCAGGCACTGCGCCGCCATCAGAACCGTTGAAAATCATACCGTCGGCATACATATACTCGGCCGCGGCCCGGTACTTGTCCTTGCGAAAGGTCGTGCCGAAACCCCAGCGGTCACGATCGAAATCCCGCTTCCCGGGGTTGCCGAAGGTGTACTCCAGCGTGCGCTCGCCACTCTGTCCCCAGGCGAACATTTTCCAGCCCTGGCGACGCGCACCCTTGCCACCGAAAATCCATTCCGACGACCAGTAAGCGTACAGGTCTTTCTCGTTATTGTTGTCGGTGCGGTTGAGACCGTTTCCGTTCCCGACCATGAAGGCGTAGGAATGCTGCCAGTCGCCGGTATTAAACCAGTCAAACACCTGGATACCAATATCGCGGAACGCACTTACAGATCCGTTCGGCCGGTTGGAATCACCGGGTTGCGTACCATCTCCGTCCACAAAACGCTCCAGGTTGGACTGAAACGTTACATTGGTGAAATTGATATAGTCGAATACATGAATCGCCTGCAGCCCCTCTTCGGAACCCGGCGTTTTGAACTGACCGATCCTGACTCGCGCGTGGGGAATATGATTCAGGGTGATACTTGCGTCGGTTAATGCTACCGATGAGTCGAATTCCGTGATCCCGTTCTTGCCCGCTTCGACCAGCAGGAAAT
>DRQL01000323.1 GCA_011371465.1 Gammaproteobacteria bacterium
CGCGGCCGATCTTGCCGAATACCCGCTCAACCTCGGGCAGGGTCTTTATCAACTTGTCGGTCTGCTGCAAAATTTCACGCGCCTTGCCAATCGACAGTCCCGGGTAGGTCGTTGGCATATACAGAAGGTCGCCTTCATTCAGCTCCGGCATGAACTCCGAGCCTGTACGGTTCACGGGCCACAACACCGACAGGACCACCAGCAGCGCCAGCAACAAGGTCAGAACCGGACGCTCCAGTACCGCCACGATCGCCGGCCTGTAGATCGAAATCAGCCAGCGATTGATCGGATTTTCCTCCTCCTTCCCGATATGCCCCCGTATCAACATGACCAGCAATACCGGTACCAGCGTGATTGAAATCGCTGCCGCCGCTGCCATGGCATAGGTCTTGGTAAAAGCCAGCGGCGTAAAAAGACGTCCCTCCTGTGCTTCCAGCGCGAATACAGGCAGGAAACTGAAGGTAATGATCAACAGGGATACAAACAGCGGGGGACCAACCTCGACGCAGGCTGCCTGTATCACGGACAGCCTGTCGGACTGACCACCTGCAGACCGTTCGAGATGCTTGTGCACGTTCTCGATCATCACGATGGCAGCATCCACCATGGCACCGATGGCAATGGCAATACCACCCAGCGACATGATGTTGGCATTGACGCCCTGGGCCTTCATGATGATGAAAGCAATCAGGATGCTGATGGGCAAACTGACCAGGATCACCAGTGCCGACCGGAAATGGAACAGGAACACCGCACAAACCAGGACGACGATGATGAACTCTTCCAGCAGACGGAAGCGCAGGGTATCGACTGCCCGGTTGATCAGCCCGGAGCGGTCATAGGTCCCCACGATTTCCACCCCCGCGGGCAGGCTCCTGCTCAACTGCTGTATTTTGTCCTTTACGGCCCTGATCGTGGTCAGCGCATTACCACCGTAACGCATGACGATAATGCCGCCGACCACCTCGCCTTCACCATCCAGTTCGGCAATACCACGACGCATCTGTGGACCCGTACGGATATCGGCAAAGTCCTTCAGCAACAGCGCTGACCCGGACGTGGTAAACGCCTGCGTGGGCACCTGTCGCAGGTCTTCCTCACCATGGATGTAACCTGCCGAGCGCACCATGTACTCCGCCTCGGCCATTTCGATAACAGAACCACCGGTCTCTTTATTTGCCGCGGCGATTGCATTCTTGATCTGCTTGAGGGGGATGGAGTGTGCGCGCAGGCGGTTCGGGTCCACCGTCACCTGGTACTGCTTCACCATGCCACCAATGGTCGCGACCTCGGCAACCCCGGGAACGGTCTGTAACTCGTACTTGATAAACCAGTCCTGCAAACTGCGCAGCTCGGCCAGGTCATGTTGTCCGCTGCGATCGACCAGGGCATATTCATAGACCCAGCCGACACCGGTAGCATCCGGTCCCAGCGCGGTGGTCGCTTCTTTCGGTAACTGTGCCGACACCTGGCTCAGGTATTCCAGCACCCGCGATCGCGCCCAGTAGGGGTCGGTCCCGTCCCTGAAAATCACGTAGACATAGGAGTCGTTGAAAAAGGAGTAGCCCCGCACGGCCAGGGTGCCGGGCACCGCCAGCATGGCAGTAGACAGGGGGTAGGTGACCTGGTCTTCCACAACCTGCGGCGCCTGCCCCGGGTAGCTCGTCTTGATAATGACCTGTACGTCCGACAGGTCGGGAATGGCATCCAGCGGGATATCGCGCGCGGCCACAAAGCCCCACGCCGCCAGCATCAGGGCCAGCACCAGTACCAGGAAGCGGTTACAGACGGACCAGCGAATAACCGATTCAATCATGAATCATCAGACCGTGTACTGCACATGTCCGTGACCGAAACATGTGCCTTATTCGCTATCCAGCCGCCGGAAGCTCGCGCTCAGGCTGCTCTCCGAATCGATCAGGAACTGACCGGACACCACCACGGATTGCCCTTCTTCCAGGCCCTCCAGGATTTCCACCTTGTCACCGCTCTCTACACCGGTCTTTACGATCACCGGCCGGAACCTGCCATCCCCCATCGCGACAACGACACGCTCCTCATCGGCCGTACGGATAACGGCATCACGCGGAACGTACAGCACCCCCTCGCGCGGCCGGGCATAGATGGAGATATCTGCAACCATGCCTTCCTTGACCATCGGGTTCAGCGTCCGGAACGTCAGCCGGGCAGTCAGTGACCGGGTCTTGAAATTGATCGCCTCGTTGACACGTTCTACGAAACCTTCAAAAACTCCATTCGGCACTGACGGTATACTGATTACTGCGCGCTGCCTGAATTTCAGCCATGCCCAGTTCTGCTCGAAAACTTCCGCATTCACATCCACCTTGTAGTAGCCACCAATGGTGTAGACAGGCGATCCCGCAATCACACGGTCGCCGGGGCGGCCCAGGCGCTGTATCAGCGCCCCGGTTTGCGGCGATACCACCTTGTAAATGCGTTCTATCTCCCGCGTTTCTTCCAGCCGCTTGATATCCGGACCGGAGAAATGAAACGCGTTCAGTGCTTTCCAGAGTTGCGGCAACAGCTCGTTGTCCTGTGCATCCCAGCTTTCCAGGTACTCTTCCTGGGCCCGGATACGTTCCGGTGACAGCACCGTATATAACAGCTCGCCTTTGCGGATAATATCGCCCTGGTCTTTTTCCAGGATCCATTCCAGGCGTCCGGGTATACCGGGTGATACTTCCACGTTACGCGTTGAAATGATCTTGCTGATCATTCCCATGGTATCGATGCGCCGGCTCAGTTTGCCGCGCCGGACTTTCGCAGTACGCACACCCATGTTATTGACGACTTCCGGGTCAATGCGAACCGCCGGCCTGCCGGAATCGCCCCCGGCATCCTCTTCATGGTGTTTCGCCGGCACCAGGTCCATACCACAGATGGGACAATTCCCCAGCGTGTCGGAAGTAATTTCGGGGTGCATCGGACAGACATAAGTCCGGTGCTGGTGTGAAGGCACGTGCCCTGCATCGCTGACTGCTTCAAGGGACAACCGGCCAAGCTCCGCTTCATCACCCAGGTATAAAAGCGTCGCCGTAATGCCTGCAACCATGCCCAGCAGTGGACCGAGTATCCATAGTAGTCGGCGGGAGATGTTCATGGGCTTTCGACCTTGGGTGAGCGGAATCCGGCTGCGGCGTCTATACCGTCGAGTACTCATCTAGCGTGCTCTCATTATATAGACTTTAGGCAGGTCGTGCGATGGCAAGGCCCGGGCATACGGGTGTTCTGCGTAACAAAAAAAGGGGGACCATAAGGCCCCCCAAGTAACAGTCGCTAACTGTCCGGCCTTGTTACACTGGCCGTTTCAATGCCATCTCGATCAGTCGATGACCTGCCAGCCTAGCTTGTCCACCAGGCCATGCCG
>DRQL01000324.1 GCA_011371465.1 Gammaproteobacteria bacterium
GAAGGCGAATGCTGTATGATTTTACAATCACGGGCTTTGCGGGTGATGAGCGCCATGCCATGCGCATTTCATAAAGAGATATTTACCCTGCAGCAGGAAAAACGTATTCCGGCTGATGGATCGCAGGCCTGTCCTTTCCCCGGCATCCGTGATCGCAGGAGGGTGGAAGGCAGTGGATGATCCTGTCCGCTCGCTGTGGCTGGGCGGCAAACTGAGCCTGCTGGAGCGTATCTGTGTGCAGTCCTGGCTTCGCCACGGTCACCGGTTTGAACTCTTTGTGTACGATGACGTTGGTGAGGTTCCGGACGGCGTGGTGTTGAAAGACGCGGCTTCCGTCCTTCCCCGCAGCGAAATATTTCAATGGCAGGGCAGTTACGCGGTTTTTGCCGATTTGTTTCGCTGGACCCTGCTCTGTGAACAGGGGGGCTACTGGGTCGATATGGATATGCTGTGCCTGAAACCGTTTGATTTCGGGGATGAGCTGCTGTTTGGCTGCGAGCACAGTAACGCAGCCAGTATCGGGGTACTGAAGCTGCCGGCAAAGCACCCGGTTGCCCGTGAGATGCTGTCGCTGGCCAGGGACCCCAACCGGGTTATTGGCAATGAAAAGTTCAAACTGAAGATGAAGAAATACCTGCGCCGCTACCTGCTGTTCGGTTCCAGGGTGGGGATGCGCTGGGGCGAGGCGGGCGGGCCCAAAGCCTTTACCGGGGTGCTGAAGAAGCACGGCTGTTTCCACCTGGGAAAACCGTTCACGTATTTCTACCCGGTCGATCCGCTGAACTGGCGTTGCCTGTTTGACGCCACCCTGAAAGGGGAGCCATCATTTTACCGATCAACCTATGCGGTGCACCTGTGGAATGAGCTGCTGCGGCGTGAGGGTTTCTGCAAGGACGGGCCTTTTCACCCGGACAGTTTTGTAGCTGGCCAGCAGAAACTGCTGGGGATCTCCTGACGGCCGCCTGGTTATACCGGTTGCCACTCGCCGTCAAAGGCGCTGAGGTCTTCTTCTGACAGGCGGCGTTTGACGTACAGTCCATCGAGTGTGGCCTGGTCAATAGTCTGTTCATTGCCGGAACGGTCTGTGTATTTCCATTCGCCGTGAATGACCAGCTGGAACATGCTTTCCATAATGTCGTCGAAGCGTATGGCGTGTTCACTGGCCAGTTGCCGGAAGTCATCCAGGACCAGCGGTGCGGCCTTTTTTTGAAAGGTATCTTTTGCCAGTGCGGCCAGGGCAACGTCCCACCTGGGCAGGTACTCGTTCGATGGCATATACAGTCCTCGTCAGCTTCCGGTTTGGTGGCCCGCATTATGATACATTCGCCCGCAACAGGAAATTCCGGTACTACATGCCACCGTTTTGCGGCTAAAGTGCGAACGGGTTTCTGGTTGGCGGGGATTCAGGTGGGGGTATTCAATCGTGTCGCACGCATGGTTGCGCGTCGGTGCCATGCGCATTCCTGCTATACAGCCGTCCACCGGTCTGCAAAAGCAGGCCGGGTGCAAATTACTGGACGGACGCCTTGCAGCGACAGAGTTGGGACTGGATCAGGCGCATCAGGTCCGCCAGTTCCATTTCCGCCGGTACCTCGCGGATGTCGGAAAACCAGATGTCGTCGATTTGACCAGCCTCTTCGGGTACCTGCTCGCCAACCAGCGGCACCCCCACAAATACGCCCTGTTGGCCGTTTTCCAGGCATACGGTCACCAGTTGTAATGGAATCGGTTTCATTCGCGAACTCCCTTGAATATCATCGCGATCAATCATATTGATGCGCCCATCAAATACCATGCATAAGTAGTGCCAGTTATCGGGGTTCACCGTTCGGCAGCGGACAGCGAGGCCGCACGCTGGTGGAGCGCGCGCATCAGGTCGGCCAGGTACTGGCGCAGGGCCGCCTGCGTTACCCAGCGGGGTAACCAGCCACCAGGGTCCAGTTCGATCCAGTAGCCTGCAACCAGTCCACCCCGTCCGTCGGGGTGGATGCTCCAGCAACCGCGGAACCGGCGGGGCACGACCAGGCGGTCTGCGCCGGGCAGCGGGTACCGCGTACTGAGTTGCCACTCGACACGGTACTGTCGCAGTGCCGGTTTGCTACCCCTTTGTGTGCTGGTCATGAGGTAGTGGCGGTCGCTCGCGGGTCCCGGCAGGTGCAGCTGCTGGTACACCCATACGCGGTCTGCCTGTTTTGCCACGACGCGGCTGACGGCTACCTGGGGGATAAACGCGGCAAAGTGCGCATAGTCCTGCACGATCTCGTAGAGCAACTCAGGCGTGTAATCCCACTGGATGCGGACCAGTGCAGCAGGTGACGTGAGCCTGCTGTTACGGGGACGATAGAGGGTCGCGAGCGCTGTTTGCGCAGACGGTTCCCACTGGCCGTCCGCACTTCCCGTGTCGTCGCAGGGATGATTTGCCGCTGCCGGTGCGGCGAGAAAAACGGCTGCCAGGTAGAGGAAAAACCGGGTGCTGCTGTGCATGTGCGATCGCTGTGCTACGGGATGGAAGCCGACAGTGTGACCGGAACTTTGCGCGCTGCCAACCAGTCACACCGCTAAAGGGGGTGTGTTGCACTATACTTTAATTACCATCACTCCAGGAGGTCCAACCATGAAGACTCACTCGATTGAAGATGCGCAGTATGCCCATGCCATGGGCCACCTGCTGGTCCTCTACACGCAGGTCGACCAGTTCATTATGGAAGCCTGTGCTGAACGGATGGCATCGGCCCCGGACCTGGTGGCAAAAATGGGGCTGGCCAAGCAGGTGGGGGATGAGTGCCGCCACGTAATGATTCAGAAAAACTGGATGCGGGAATTCGGGGTGGATGAAACGCCGGTTATTGACCGGCAAGCCATGGAACGCCTGCACCGGCATTTCCGGTCACTGGACTGGGTCGATTTTTTGACGGACCTGTACCTGGTGGTGGAAGCGCTGGGTTCGCAGGCGGTGGAGCAGGTGGTCCCGCTGGCCGACCCGGGTACCCGCGAGTCGTTACGCGTGCCGTTGCAGGATGAGCTGGATCACGTGGCGTTCGGCTTGTCCGAGTTGCGCAAGGCGCTGGATGCTATGGACCCTGTACAGCGCCGGTCAAGGCTGGAGCGGATCCCCACGCGCATCGATGCGGTCTTTGCCATGCTGCAGGAACTCGATGTGCCGGTACTGGACTGGTTTGAGCAGGTCGGCACCGGTTCCAGGCAACTCTGTGATGTGCTGGACCGGCGCCGGGAAGAACTGGTTACCGGGCTGGCGGCCTGAGCCTACAGCTGGCGGAAGTAGTTTTTTTCCTCTTCGCTGAGCGACGGCAGGGCGACCGGTCCCGTGCGCGGCCGTTCTTCTTTTGCGGTTGTGACGACGGGTGCTTCGCGCTCGGCGGGCCGGTCACGGCCGGTTTCACCGCCGGCGGCGACCGGCTCCAGCAACAGGCCGGCTTCCTGCCGGATCCTGACGACCTTGTAACCAAACAGTTTGAGATCCGGGCAACCTGCCAGCAGGGCTTCGGCGCCGGGAGGCGGGTCGTAGCTGACCACCATCAGCCGCGGTGGGCGCAGCTGTTTCTGCAACGCGTCGTAGACCTGGTTGAGCCAGGGCAGGGCGGTCGCTACCTGTTCCGTCGCCCGCAGGCCGTTCAGTAATGCGGCCTGGCTGTTGATCGGGTCGAAGCTGACCAGTACCGGGTGATATTGTGCGTCGGCCAGCAGGATGGGGTAGCCGTCCCAGGGCAGCCTGGCTTCCAGCAGCCGGCTTTCTCCGCCGGTCAGTTCATTGGCCGCGTCGATTAACAGGGTGCGCAACTCATCGGCATCGATGGTATCCGTGGTTCTTGTGCACAGCTTCATACGTTGGCCTGGTCAACTTCGTGCGGCAGGGTGCTGTAAAATTCGCTGCGCAGTAAACGTTCGCTGATGCGTGTCAGGAAATTATTGCGGTGGTGATCGTGGGGTGCATGTTCCGGGACGACCTGTTCCGGCAGGAAGCCGAGGTTCAGCAGCGGCACATCGAGGTAACGCAGGGTGCCCACCGCCAGTTTGCGGAAAAAACGCCAGGCAGCGTGCTGGTCGCGTGGTCCGACCAGTACGATGCCGATCTCGGGTGTGTGGGCTTGTTCCGCCAGCAACTTGATGCGCTGGTAGGCGGCCAGTACAGCATCGAGATTGGCCGGTACCAGCAGTACCAGGTGGTCGAAGGCATGCGCCAGTACCGCTTCGGCCGATGTCGTTGGTAACAGGCAAAGCTCCGCGTTGCCTGCCTGTTCGCGCAGGGTGTTCGCCAGCCGGTCCCGGGGTTCCACCGTATCAGGCAGGGGGTACAGCGTGCTGTCGTGCCCTCGCTCTGTCAGCACTTCACACAGGTTGCTGGTTACCCAGTCCAGCGCCTGGTTGTCGAGCAGAAAGGGGATGACCTGGCATGTTTCTGTATCCGCTTCGGTCTCCGGGGCGTCACTGAGGAAACGGTCGCGTATTTTCTCCATGCGACCGGGCGAAACCGCCTTGCGTTGCCACGCCGGGCTCAGCTGACAGGCCATCAGTGATGCACCGGTATCTGCAGCAGCGAGTTGATGCCACCGAGTTCGTTGGGAATCTCGGCGGGGTTGGTCGGGTCCTGCTGCCATTTCCCGTCCACGACGATCCGGTATTCATAGACACCGGGTGGCGCTGTGAACACTTTTTGCCAGTGACCGTTGACGTGGCGTGTTTCGATATCCTGGTCAGGCACCCAGTTGTTGAAATCACCCGCCAGTTGCAGGCGCTTGCATTCGATTTCGTCGAAATTCAATACTACCATCTGTCGCTGGGGCCTTTTTCCGGTCAGGGTCATGTGGTTGTCCTCTTGCTCTGTGACATGGGGGGGTTCGAGCGCTTCCTTCGGGGGTGTAACAACAGCCAGTCCACTGGCTGCCAGCATTTCATCCGCGAGTCGCCGGTAGTCCCGGGCGGCGGTCGCGTGCGGTGCGTAATCGATCAACGGCTTGCCGAACCAGGCAGCTTCCCGTGCGCGTACCGTGTGGCGTATCTGGACCCCGCTGAGGCCGGTTGGCAACTGGTCACGGATCTGCCGGAGTATGGTTTGTGCAAAGCGCGTATGCGGATCGAACATAACGGGCAGGGCCTTGACCGGCAGGTCGATGTGGTACTTGTCGCTCAGCATGCCGGTGATGTCGTGCAGTTGCTGAAGACCATCCAGTGCAAACAGGCTGGCCTCAACCGGCGCGAGCACCTGTTGTGCCGCCCGCAGTGCGTTGATGGAAAGCAGCCCCAGCGATGGCGGGCAATCGATCAGCACGTAGTCATAGTGCTGCCCGTACCGTTCCAGTTGTTCGAGCAACTGACGTTCTCGTCCCGGTTGGTCAGTCAACAGGGGTTCCACCGCGGCCAGCGTGATGGTGGCGGGTAACAGGTCCACAGCGGGGACCACGTCGGATAACAGCACCTCGTAAAACGATAGTTCGTCACTGAATACTTCATACAGGCCCGGCTGGTCCCGGTCATGGACGCCGAGTCCCAGCGTGGCGTGTCCCTGTGGGTCCATGTCGATCAGCAGGACCCGTTGCTCCCGTTTACCCAGCTCGGCGGCCAGGTTGATTGCGGTGGTGGTTTTTCCACAACCGCCTTTCTGGTTGGCAATAGCAATGATGTTCATGCACTGTCTCCGCGTTACGCTGCAGCCAGGCTGCCCGCGATATTGACGAAGATGAAGGGCTCCGCCGCTTCATCACCATGCCTTTGTTACTGTTGTTGGTTCAGGCGTACTCTCCTCGCTTGTTATCAACAGCAGAAAACAGTTCGCCCTGTTGTGGTTGCTGTTGCTGGATTTTTTCGATTTCCGCAGCCAGTTCGGCTACCGGGAATACCCATTCCTGGCCGGTGAGTGCGTCGAAGGCGCGTTCACCACGAAATACCAGTACGACGTCGCCGGTAACCACCAGCGACAGCTCCACCAGCGGGTACTCCACGGTGGGCAGAAAGCGGGTAAGGGATTGCAGGCACTTGCGGATACGCTGCACGGAGATATGGGCGTCGAGCAGACGCCTGGCCGTACGCAATGCGATCAGATCGGTGAAGGAGTAGCGCGTGTGTCCGCCCGCCGTGTAGCCGCTGGGAACGACTAATCCGGTTTTACGCCAGTAACTTAGCTGGCGACTGCTGAGACCGGTGATGGCGGCGGTCTGTTGTCGGCTGAACGAGCCTGCTGGCACGGGCACCCCCTGTCCGGGCGTTGCGCGATTCGAGCAAGTCTCGCAGGGTTTTTCAGAATGTCAAGAAAAAAGGACAAAAACACCGGTTTTTGTCCTTTTTGGCGTGCCCGC